>NZ_BCRE01000043.1 GCF_001552435.1 Kribbia dieselivorans NBRC 106261 | reverse complement strand
CGGGGTCGTCCTCTTGGTGGTGCTCGGGGTCGTGCGCGGTGTCGTGCCGGGTGCCGTTCCGGCGGCGGTGCGGCCCGCGCCGGTGCCGGGGCGCGGGGTCGTCCTCTTGGTGGTGCTCGGGGTCGTGCGGGGTGTCTGGCGGGCGGTCCTGCGGGGGGTGCTGGCGGTGCTCACGGTGCGTCCCTTGGGGTCGGGTTGGGCACGTTGGGGCACGAGTGCCGGTCCAACGTGTCGCATCAAGACCCATCAGGGTGGCTGCCAAACCACACCTGACCTGCAGGTTTGTCCTTCGAGCGGGCGACGGGAATCGAACCCGCGTAGCTAGTTTGGAAGACTAGGGCTCTACCATTGAGCTACGCCCGCGTGCGGCGCGAACCGGTGACGGGTCGTGCGCGGAGCATGGGCTAGCCTAATGCCCTGCTGCGCGCTGGACCAATCCGGCTCGCCGCGACGGGGTATGGCGCAGCTTGGTAGCGCGTCCGCTTTGGGAGCGGAAGGCCGCCGGTTCGAATCCGGCTACCCCGACCGTTAGAGTGGTCCATCGTCGTGTGCCCGGTGCCGGGCCCACCGAACATCCGGACCGAACACACCATGGAGTGCCGCAAGTGAAGAGTGCTGTCGAGAACCTCAACCCCACCCGGGTCAAGCTGACCATCGAGGTCCCGGCGGAGGAGCTCCAGCCCTACGTCGACACCGCGCTCAAGCAGATCGGTGATCAGATCCAGGTTCCCGGCTTCCGGCGTGGCAAGGTGCCGGCCCGCATCATCGAGCAGCGCGTCGGTCGCGGTGCGGTGGTGCAGGAAGCCGTCAACGAGGCGCTGCCGCAGTACTTCTCCGACGCCGTCGAGGAGCACGACCTCAGCCCGATCGGTGAGCCGAACGTCGAGGTCACCGAGGTGCCGCTGGAGGCCGGGCAGCAGCTCGTCTTCACCGTCGAGGTCGACGTGCGTCCCGAGATCACGCTGCCGGACTACGACGGCCTCGAGGTCACCGTCGACCCGATCACGGTCGAGGACGCCGACGTCGACGAGCGCCTCGAACTGCTCCGCGCCCGCTTCGCCACGCAGACCCCGGTCGAGCGCCCCGTCGAGAACGGTGACCTCGTGACCATCGACCTGCGCGCCGAGATCGACGGCGAGGAGATCGACTCCGTCACCGGTGTCAGCTACGAGGTCGGCGAGGGCAACATGCTCCCCGGCATGGACGAGGCCCTGCTGGGCATGAGCGTCGGCGAGAGCAAGGACTTCGTCGCGCCGCTGGCCGGTGGCGAGCACGAGGGCAAGGACGCCGACTGCACCGTCACCGTCGGTGCGGTCAAGGTCCGCGAGCTGCCGGAGGTGGACGACGACTTCGCCCAGCTCGCCTCCGAGTTCGACACCGTCGAGGAGCTCACAGCCGATCTGCGCTCCGGTGTCGAGCAGAACAAGAAGTTCGAGCAGGGCATCCAGGCTCGTGACAAGGTCCTTGAGCTGCTCCTGGAGAAGACCGAGGTTCCGGTGCCGGAGAGCATCGTCGAGGCCGAGATCCACTCCCACCTCGAGGGCGAGGGTCGTCTCGAGGACGACGAGCACCGCGCCGAGGTCGACGAGAGCACCCGCAAGGCACTGCGCACCCAGTTCATCCTCGACAAGCTGGCCGAGGTCGAAGAGGTCGAGGTGGGCCAGAACGAGCTCATCGAGTACCTGATCATGCAGGCCCAGCAGTACAACATGGACCCGAACCAGTTTGCCCAGCTGCTCGACCAGCAGGGTCAGGTCCCGTCGATCATGTCCGAGGTCGCGCGCCGCAAGGCCCTGGCGGCCGTGCTCGACAAGGCCAAGATCGTCGACACCGACGGCAACGAGATCGACATCGACGACCTCGTCCCGAACGAGGGCGAGGACGCCGAGGTCGAGGGCGACGTCGAGATCGTCGAGGAGGCCGTCGTCGTCGAGGAGACCATCGAGGTCACCGAGGCCGACGCGAGCGACGACGCCGACGCCACCGACGAGGCCGTGGCCGACAAGGCCTGATCGCTCACACCGAGCTCACCGACCGCCGTTCCCCCTCCGCGTCAGCGGGCCCCAGGGGGAGCGGCGGTCGTCGTTCCGATGCGCAGATGCGTCGGGAACTCCTCGTGGACGACCGTCCCTGCGTCGCCGGCGAGGCGGGCCACGACCATCTCACCGAGCCGGCGGCCCTTGGCGGCGCCGTCCTGGACGATGGTCGTCAGGGAGCCGTCGACCCACGGCAGGTCGATCCCGTCGAAGCCGGTCACGCTCAGGTCGTGCGGCACCCGCAGCCCGCGTTCGGCGGCCTCACGCAGCACGCCCGCGGCCAGCAGGTCCGATTGGGCCACGATCGCGGTGAGATCCGGAGCGCCGTCGAGCAGGAGCGCCGCCGCGGCCGCACCGGCGTCGATGGTCAGGGCCGCGGCCTCGACGATGGGCGCGTCGGCGCCGGCCACGGAGCGGAAGCCGACCACCCGTTCCCGGCTGTCGAGGTAGGCCGCGGTCGCGAGCAGGTCGGGTGCGATGGGTCGTAGCACCCCGGGCTGGTTCAGGGGCATGGCGATGTGGCCGATGCGCATGTGGCCGAGGGACATGACGTGCTCGGTGATCAGGGCCAGCGAACCCGCCTCGTCCACGGTCAGGCGCGACGTGCCGTCGGTCGTGGGCATCCCGGTGCCGATCACGGGGATGCCGCGGGCGACCAGGCGGGCGATGAGTGGCTCCTGGGCGGAGCCGCACAGGGGGAAGACGACGGCGTCGAGGGCCTGCCGATCCAGGATCGATGACCGGTCGGCATCGCCGTGCCCGGACGCGAGCAGGAGCCCCACCCCCAGGTCGTCCAGAACCTGGCTCAGCCCGTCGAGCACCGACACCGCGAACGGATCGGCGAAGGCGTAGCGCAGGGCGTCGTCGAAGTGGGCGGCGACCACCCCGGCGCGACCCTGGCGCAGTGAGGAGGCCAGCGGGTCGGGTCCGAGGTACCCGAGGTCGTCGGCCGCGGCGCGGACCCGCTGCGCCGTCTCCGGGGCGACCGCGCGCTTGCCGCTGTAGACGTGCGAGGCGGTCGAGATCGAGACTCCGGCCTGTTGCGCCACATCACGCAACGTGGGGCGCTGGCCCGTTTGACGATGCTCCGACATGGGAGCACAATATCGAATCGATTGAGCGAAACGTTTCGATGCCCGAGGAGAAGCAGTGACCGTGACCACCGACAAGGCCCGAGCGGGCACGTTCGCCGACCCTCGGGATCTGCGTGCCGCGTGGTCCGTGGCCGCTGTCTTCCTGCTCAATGGATTGACGTTCGCCGTCTGGTCCTCACGCATCCCGACGATCAAGCAGACCCTGGGCCTGACCGCCGGGGAGCTCGGCCTGGTCCTCTTCATCGGCTCCATCGGCTCGCTGATCAGCCTGCCCACCGCCGGGCGGGTCGTCATGCGCATCGGAGCGGCGCGCACCGTCTGGGCGGGAGTCACCGGGGCGATCTCCGGGCTCGTTCTGCTCGGACTGGCCGTGGCCGTGTGGCACTCGCCGGTGCTCGTGGCCTTCGCGCTGTTCGCCCTCGGCTTCGGCAACGGGCTGTGGGACGTCGCGATGAACCTCGAGGGTGCGGCCGTCGAGCACTCCTCCGGCCGCGTGATCATGCCGCGCTTCCACGCCGCCTTCAGCGGTGGCACGGTGCTCAGCGCCCTGACCACGGCGTTGCTCTTGCGCCTGGACGTCGGCATCGTGCCACAGACCCTCGTGGCCGCGGTCGTCATCCCGATTCTCATGGTGTTCGCGCTGCGGGGCTTCCTGCCGCGCACGGCCGAGGAGGGCGTCGAGGACGCAGCGGTGGAGGACACCGACGAGGCATCGACCGCTCGCTCCGGTAGCGCCTGGCTTGAGCCGCGCACGTTGCTCATCGGCGTCGTCGTGCTCGTCGCCGCGCTCACCGAGGGCACCGCGAACGACTGGGTCTCCGTGGCGTTCGTCGAGGGGCACCACCTGCCCGCCTACGCCGGAGTCCTCGCCTTCGCGACGTTCCTGACCGCCATGACGATCGGGCGCCTGGTCGGCCCGGCCATCCTCGAGCGGCACGGGCGCGTGGCGACGCTGCGGGTCCTCTTCGTCCTCGCCGGGATCGGTTCGCTGCTCGTCGTGTTCGGCTCGCCGGGTGTGGCCTTTGCCGGAGCGGTGCTCTGGGGCATGGGCGCCAGCCTCGGCTTCCCGGTCGGCATGTCCGCGGCCGCCGACGAGCCCGCTCGGGCGGCGGCCCGCATGTCGGTGGTCTCGACCATCGGCTACACCGCCTTCCTGACCGGTCCGACCGTGCTCGGTTTCCTCGGCGACCACGTCGGCGTGCTGAACTCCCTGCTGCTCGTCGGTGGCTTGGCGCTGGTGGCGCTGGCGCTTGTGCCGGCCACCCGCGAGCCGGCCCGCCGCGCCGAGGTGGAGCCCGAGGGCGTCTGACCTTGCGCTGACGGCGAACACGAGCCGTGGCGGGATTGAGCCGGGCCGGTTGGGCGTTAGTGTCAGCGACAGAACTCGCAGAACCGACGAGAGGCAGTGAGCGTGAGCCACAGCAACGACGTCGTCGCAGCCGGACCGCAGGGCGGCAACGGCATGGACGACCACATCTACCAGCGCCTGCTCAAGGAACGGATCATCTTCCTGGGCTCCGACGTGCGCGATGACAACGCCAACGCGATCTGCGCCCAGATGCTGCTCCTGGCCGCGGAGGACCCGGAGAAGGACATCTGGCTGTACATCAACAGCCCCGGTGGGTCGATCTCGGCCGGCATGGCGATCTACGACACCATGAAGTGGATCCCGAACGACGTGGCCACCGTCGCGATGGGCATGGCCGCCTCCATGGGGCAGTTCCTGCTTTCGGCCGGCACCAAGGGCAAGCGCTACGCGACCCCGCACGCCCGCGTCATGATGCACCAGCCGTCGGGCGGCATCGGCGGTACCGCCTCGGACATCAAGATCCAGGCCGAGCAGATGCTCTACATCAAGAACCAGATGGCCGAGCTCATCGCCCAGCACACCGGCCAGAGCGTCGAGCAGATCTCGGCCGACTCCGACCGTGACCGCTGGTTCAGCGCCCAGGATGCGCTGGAGTACGGCTTCGTCGACCACGTCTTCGAGCGCTCCAGCCAGACCGGCAACGACGACAACCCGGTCTCCGACAACTGAGCGCCCAAGGAGCCATCACCATGACGCAGATCAACCCCATCGGCCGCCTGGCCGCGCACGGCGCTCCCGCGAGCCGCTACATCCTGCCGCAGTTCGAGGAGCGCACCTCGTATGGCATGAAGCGACTCGACCCCTACGCCAAGCTCTTCGAGGACCGCATCATCTTCCTGGGCACCCAGATCGACGACGCCTCGGCCGATGACGTCATCGCCCAGCTCATCGTGCTTGAGTCCCAGGACCCCGACCGCGACATCCTCATGTACATCAACAGCCCCGGTGGCTCGTTCACCGCCATGACGGCGATCTACGACACGATGCAGTACATCCGCCCCGATGTGCAGACGTTCGTCATCGGTCAGGCCGCCTCCGCCGGAGCCGTGCTGCTGGCCGCCGGTGCCAAGGGCAAGCGGTTCGCCCTGCCGAACAGCCGCATCCTCATCCACCAGCCCGCGCTGGCCGGTGGTGACTACGGCCAGGCCTCCGACATCGAGATCCAGGCCAACGAGGTGCTCCGCATGCGCAGCTGGCTCGAGGAGACCTGGGCGCTGCACTCGGGCAAGACCGTGGAGCAGGTGCGCGACGACATCGAGCGCGACAAGATCCTCAGCGCGGCCGAGGCCAAGGAGTACGGCCTCATCGACGAGGTGCTCGCCTCGCGCAAGGCCTCCGTACAGGCCTGACCAGCCTGATGGGATTTCGCTGTCAGCGGACACGACCGACACGGGTGTCCGCTGACAGCGAATGACCGAGCACAACCGGCCCGACGCGGGTAGCGTCGGATGACATCGGACGGACGAAGGAGAATCCCGCGTGGCACGCATGAGTGAGAGCAGCGACCTGCTCAAGTGCTCCTTCTGCGGCAAGTCGCAGAAGCAGGTCAAGAAACTCATCGCCGGGCCCGCGGTGTACATCTGCGACGAGTGCATCGAACTGTGCAACGAGATCATCGAGGAGGAGCTCTCCGAGCACAGCGACCTCTCGTTCGACGAGCTGCCGAAGCCACGCGAGATCTTCGACTTCCTCGAGACGTACATCATCGGCCAGGACGACGCCAAGAAGGCCCTGTCCGTCGCGGTGTACAACCACTACAAGCGCATCCAGTCCCAGGACGCCGGCTCCAAGCGCGACGGCGAGCACGTCGAGATCGCCAAGTCGAACATCCTCCTGGTGGGCCCGACCGGATCGGGCAAGACCTACCTCGCCCAGACGCTGGCCCGCATGCTCAACGTGCCGTTCGCCATCGCCGACGCCACCGCCCTGACCGAGGCCGGTTACGTCGGTGAGGATGTTGAGAACATCCTGCTCAAGCTCATCCAGGCGGCCGACTACGACACCAAGAAGGCCGAGACCGGCATCATCTACATCGACGAGGTCGACAAGATCGCCCGCAAGAGCGAGAACCCGTCGATCACCCGGGATGTCTCCGGTGAGGGTGTTCAGCAGGCCCTGCTCAAGATCCTCGAGGGCACCACCGCGTCGGTGCCACCCCAGGGCGGGCGCAAGCACCCGCATCAGGAGTTCATCCAGATCGACACGACGAACGTGCTCTTCATCGTCGGAGGAGCGTTCGCCGGGCTGGAGAAGATCATCGAGTCCCGGTCGGGCAAGAAGGGTCTGGGGTTCGGTTCCGAGCTCCACACGCCCAAGGACCTCTCGGAGTCGATCGCCGATGTCATGCCGGAAGATCTGATGAAGTTCGGGCTGATCCCCGAGTTCATCGGCCGTCTGCCGATCATCACCACGGTCAACCAGCTTGACCAGCAGGCCCTCGTCCGGATCCTCACCGAGCCCCGCAACGCCCTGATCAAGCAGTACACGAAGATGTTCGACCTCGACGGCGTCGAGTTGGAGTTCACCGACGAGGCCATCGAGGCCATCGCCGACAAGGCCATGGCCCGCGGCACCGGGGCGCGCGGCCTGCGCGCGATCCTCGAAGAGGTCCTCCTTCCGGTCATGTTCGACGTGCCCAGTGACGACCAGATCGCCAAGGTCGTCGTGACCAAGGAGACCGTCACCACCGACGTGGGCGCGACGGTGCTCCATCACGGCGGCGCCGACAAGAAGCGCAAGCGTTCCGCCTGAGTTCGCGTACGGGGCAGGATGAGGGGGTGAACACCTCGTTCCGGTTGCACTCGGGCGACCAGGCGCCCCGACAGACGACGCCGACCACCTGCGGGGCTGCCTGCCTGACCGTGGCGCGGATGCTCGTCGACCCGCCGTTCGCGCGGTGGATCATCGCCGGGGAAGGCCGACCCGTGGGGGCGCCCGACGGGGCCACCGAGGCCGAACGATTCTCCGCCTATGAGGCGGTCGTGCATCGGCGCACCAATGCCTTCCGGGCCCCCGACGGGCGACTGAGCATGCCCTGGCCGCGGTCGCTGGGCACCCCTCCGTGGGGGGCTCGGCGTGAACTGGAGGCGGGCGCCGCGCGGCGGGGTCTGGATTACGACATCGTGCCGATCCGCGCGGACTCGGCCACGGCGCTCCGTCGCCGCCACGCTCGTCTCGTTGAGCTCGTCGAGGTCGGGGTCCCGGCCCTGCTGTACGTCGGCAGTCGCACGTTGCCGCGACACGTGACGCTCGTGCTGCCGGGGGATGGGGACTCCTATCTCGATGTCTACGACCCGTACACCGGGCAGGTCACGTTGCTCGATGACCGGCGGTTCGCCTCGGGGCGTCTCGGGTTGGCGGGCTGGGATCTGCCGTGGGTGCTGGTCCAGCCGAGCGAGCGCAAGCCGATCCTGGACACGGTCGGCGACCTGGTGCGCGACGCCCTGCCGCGGCCCATGCCGCACGGCGGTCACGTCACGACCAGCGAGGTGTCTCCCACTCGGGGCGCGCGTGGGTGAGAATGGCGGCATGCCTGACCAGACCGGTTCGACGCCCTCCCAGCCCACGGACCCCACACCCGCTCAACCCGCACCGACGACACCCGAACGACCCTCCTTCCTCGACCACAGCAAAGAGACCGGTCAACGACTGGCCGGCCAAGCCGTCGAAGGCGGCCGCCGAGCCCTGATCTTCGGCGCGTTCGCCGTCGGTGCGGTCCTGGCGCTGATGTTCGGCTGGTTCCTCTTCGGCGAGTGGTGGATCAGCATCGTCCGCAATCAGGTGGCCGGCAGCGTCTTCCGCGGGTGGACCTTCGGTTTCGTCATCGGCTTCGGCTGCACCCTGGCGTCGGCGATCTTCCTGTGGCTGCTGTTCCGGCGGAAGATGTGGATGTGGCTGCGCGTCACCCTCGGGGTGTTCGCCGCGCTGCCCCTGCTGCCGCTGGCCTTCTCGCTGCGTGTGCGGCTGAACGAGATCAACGACAACAAGGGGTCACTGGAGTACCAGATGCTCACCGATGGACGCGGTTACCAGACCGGTGTCACGGTCGGCCTGGTCCTCGCATTGGTCATCATCGGGTTCCTCGTCTGGTGGACCCTCGATCGCAAGTGGCGCCGTCGCAAGGCGGAGAAGGCGGACACAGCGGAGCGGTGACGCACGGGACCCTGTCGGTGTGTCGGGGAGCAACCGGTGCTCCGCAGGAACGGCAGGCTCGGCAGATGCGCGATTCCGTGGGACTCGCTTGGCGCGAGGGCCTACGATGGCAATGCATGGTTCACACGGGGCACGGGGGGCGACGTGAGGTTTCGGCATTCATCGGTGATGGGTATCGCGCTGCTTTCGACAGTGACGGGGGTGCTTGCACTGTCGAGCCAGGCACTTGCTGACAGGGGGGGAGATCAGGACGAGACCACCGTCGCCGAGGTGATCGACCGGGCCGTGGCGGCGGGGGTGGGTCCCGAGAAGCTTCCTGACGTGGCGGTCCGCCTGACGATTTCCCCGGACGGCGTTCCGGAGGGGGACATTGATGGCGTCTCCATCGCTGACGTGCAGGACGCTGCTTTGTTGGCGAAGCAGGACGGGATCAGCGGGCGAACGATTCTTGAGCGCCAGCGGCAGCACGAGCGGATCATGAAGGTTGCGGAGGTCGCACAGAAGCACGAGAGCACCTTCGCCGGCTACGACATCGACGGCCCGACGGGGTGGATCGGCTTCGTTGGGGAGGTCCCCGCGGACGTCCGCACTCGACTGGAGGCCACGTATGGTGAACTCCCCTCGCGCTGCTCGAGTTCTGAATATGCCGTGGCCTATGCCGACGTCAGGATCCGCTGAGCAGTCGCTCGCCACGAGGTGACCCCGCGCTGACGCAACGCAGGGTCCTGCGAAACGCGCGGTATAGCGCGCGCTTCGCAGGACCCTGTCGGTGTGTCGGAGAGTCGTCAGGCCTTCGGCGGCTTGACGAACGGCACGAGTTCGGTGTCGCGCAGCGCCATCGAGTCACCGTCGGCGAACTCGATCGTGCCGGTCAGGCGGCCGGCGGCGCGCAGGTCGCCCTCGCCCAGCTTGACCAACGCCACCTGAGCGGGCGGGCCGACCAACGTCGTCGAGGTGATCTCGGACTTCATCCCGACCTTGGCGTCGGACTTGGCCTTGCGCACCTGTGAGAGGGCCTCGCTGACCGCGGTGAGCACCGCCGGGTCGCCGACCGTCTCCGGGGTCACCTCGGCGACGGTGGGCCACGGAGCACGGTGCACCGACCCGGTCTGGAACCACGACCAGACCTCCTCGGTCGCGTAGGGCAGGAACGGAGCCAGCAGCCGCAGCACGGCGTCGAGCGCCACGCGCAGGGCGGCGCGCGCCGAGGCAGCGGCCTCCTCGCCCTGACCGCCGTAGGCGCGGTCCTTGACGAGTTCCAGGTAGTCGTCGCAGAAGGTCCAGAAGAACGACTCGGTCAGTTCGAGGGCCCGGGCGTGGTCGTACTTCTCGAACGCGTCCGTGGCTCGGGTGATGACGTCGGCCAGGGAGGCGAGCATCGCGGTGTCGAGGGGCTGGGTGATGGCCGCGAGCAACGCTCCGTCGACCTCGCCGAACGACAGGGCGAACTTGCTCGCGTTGAGCACCTTGATGGCCAGACGGCGGCCGACCTTCATCTGGCCGGTGTCGTAGGCCGCGTCGGTGCCGAGCTTGGCCGAGGCTGCCCAGTAGCGCACCGCGTCGGCCCCGTGTTCGCGCACGACGTCCTCGGGGGTCTGGGCGTTGCCCTTGGACTTGGACATCTTCTTGCGGTCCGGGTCGAGGATCCAGCCCGAGATCGCCGCGTGCCGCCAGGGCAATGAGTCGTGTTCGAGGTGGGAGCGCACGACCGTGGAGAACAGCCATGTGCGGATGATGTCCTGACCCTGCGGGCGCAGGTCCATCGGGAAGATCGTGTCGAACAACTCCGGGTCGTCGCGCCACCCGGCGGCGATCTGCGGGGTCAGCGACGACGTCGCCCACGTGTCCATGATGTCGGTGTCGCCGATGAAACCGCCGGCGACCCCACGCTGCTCCTCGGTGAAACCGGGCGGAGCCTGCACCACGGGATCAACGGGCAGGGCCGCCTCGTCGGGCACGATCGGGGTGTCGTAGTCGGGCTCACCGGCCTCGTCGAGGCGGTACCACACCGGGATCGGCACGCCGAAGAACCGTTGCCGTGAGATGAGCCAGTCGCCGTTGAGGCCGCTGACCCAGTTCTCGTAGCGGGTCCGCATGAAGCCCGGGTGGAACTCGAGCTCGTCACCGCGGGCCAGCAGCGCGGCGTTGAGGTCGGCGTCGCGACCGCCGTTGCGGATGTACCACTGCCGCGAGGTGACGATCTCGAGCGGCTTGTCGCCCTTCTCGAAGAAGTTGGCCTTGCGCTGGGTCTTCTGGGGCTCGCCCTCCATGTCGCCGGAGGAACGCAGCGCGTCGACGATGACCTCTCGAGCCGAGTGCACCGTCTTGGTCGCCGCCTGGGCGAACAGCTCACGGCCGGCCTGGTCGGTGATCCACTCCGGCGTCTCGGCCTGGATCCTTCCGTTGCGCGTGATGATGGAACGGGTCGGCAGCTGCAGCTCGCGCCACCACTGCACGTCGGTGAGGTCACCGAAGGTGCAGCACATCGCGATGCCGGCGCCCTTGTCCATCTCGGCAGCGGGGTGGGCCACCACGGGCACCTCGACGTTGAACAGCGGCGTGCGCACGGTGGTGCCGAACAGCGGCTGGTAGCGCTCGTCGTCGGGGTGGGCGATCAGCGCCACACACGCCGGCAGCAGTTCGGGGCGCGTGGTCTCGATGTACACCGGCCCGCTGCCGTCGGACGTGTGGAACCCGAGGCGGTGGAAGGCACCGGGGTAGTCGCGGGCCTCGAGCTCGGCCTGGGCCACCGCGGTCTGGAACGTCACATCCCACAGACCCGGAGCCTCGGCGGTGTAGGCCTCGCCACGGGCCAGGTTGCGCAGGAACGCCTGCTGTGCCGTCGCGCGGGAGTTGTCGTCGATGGTGCGGTAGTTGACCTGCCAGTCCACCGACAGTCCGAGGCGACGCCAGAGGTGTTCGAAGGTCTCCTCGTCCTTGACGGTGAGGATGTCGCACAGCTCGATGAAGTTCTGCCGGCTGATCGGCTTCTGGTCCGCGGCCTTGGTCGACTTGCCGTCACCGCCCTCCTGAGGCGGGGTGAAACCGGGCTCGTACGGCAGGGTCGCGTCGCCGCGCACGCCGTAGTAGTTCTGCACACGACGCTCCGTCGGCAGGCCGTTGTCGTCCCAGCCCATCGGGTAGAAGACGTGGTGACCCTGCATGCGCTTGTAGCGCGCAAGGCAGTCGGTGTGGGTGTACGAGAACACATGCCCGACGTGCAGCGAGCCCGATGCGGTGGGCGGGGGAGTGTCGATCGCGTAGATCTGCTCGCGCGGCGCGGCCAGGGCGGCCTCGCGGTCGAAGCGGTAGGTGCCCTGCTCCTCCCATACCGGTCCCCATACCTCTTCGAGCCCGTCGATGGTGGGCTTGTCGGGGATCGGTGTGGTCCGGATGGCACTCGCTTCGGTCATGCGCGCAATCTTCCCACCTGCGCCCGCGGCCCCGCGAATCGGTTGTCGACAAGGGTGGTTTGACCCGGGTTGGGCCCTTAACATCGCCGCATGAGCCTTGAACTGCCCTACCGCGGCGTCGAGCTGGCGGCCCGCGGGGCCTTTGCCCTGGCCGGATATCGCTTCACCTTCACCGGGCGGGAGAACGTGCCGCGCACGGGCGGCGCAGTCATGGCGATCAACCACACGGCCTACCCCGATTTCCTCATGGCGGGGCTCGGCGCGCGCAAGCAGCACCGCTGGGTGCGCTTCATGGCCAAGAAGTCCATCTGGTCGCACAAGTACGCCGGTCCGGTGATGCGCGCCCTGAAGCACATCCCGGTGGACCGCCGCTCCGGCGGGGAGGCCTACCGCCTGGCCGTCGCCGCGCTCAAGGACGGGGAGATCGTCGGGGTCTACCCCGAGGCGACGATGTCACGGTCGTTCGAGATCAAGGAACTCAAGCCCGGTGCGGTACGCATGGCACAAGAGGCCGGAGTCCCGATCCTCCCGACGATCGTCTGGGGCGCCCACCGCATCTGGACCAAGGACATCCCGAAGAACTTCTCCCGCAGCCACATCCCCATCCACGTCGCGATCGGAGCGCCGATCGAGGTCGGCCCCGACGACGACGTCACCGCGGTCACGCAGCACCTCCGGGAGACGATGCAGCGCATGCTCGATGAGGTCATCGCCGCGTACCCGCCCCTGACCGGCGAGGACCTGCGGTATCTGCCGGCCCGGCTGGGCGGTACGGCCCCGACCTATGACGACGCCTATCACCAGGACCTGTCGGACATGCAGCGCACGCGCGACGAGTTCACCGGCTGAACGACGCTCCGTCACCCGGCCCGATCACCACCAGCTTCGAGGTACCCCATGTCACCCCTGATCTACGGCGTCAACGGCGTCGACCCGACCATCGACCCCGCCGCCCGCTTGGCCGCCTCGGCCGTCGTCGCCGGAGCGGTGACCATCGGTGCGCAGGCGAACCTCTGGTACAACGTCGTGCTGCGCGCCGAGAGCGCGTCGATCACCATTGGCGCCCGCACCAACCTGCAGGACGGAGTCATCGGGCACGCCGACCCGGGCATTCCGCTGGAGGTCGGTGACGACGTCGGTGTCGGTCACGGGGCGGTGCTCCACGGCTGCCGGATCGGTGCGGGGAGCCTGATCGGGATGCGCGCGACCGTCATCAACGGAGCCGTCGTGCCCGAGGGCTGCATGGTCGCCGCCGGGTCGCTCGTGCTGCCGGGTCTGAAGGCGGAAACAGGCTGGATGATCATGGGGTCACCGGCCAAGGCGGTGCGCCCACTGACCGAGGCCGAGGTGGCGTTGGTCGCCGCAAATGCCCCAACCTACGTGGGGCTGTCCGAAGCGCACGACCTGACGCGGGGCGCCGACCTGGGCTGACGCGTCACACGTTGACCCTCAGACGCTGTGACCCAGGTGCGCGAGCGCTTGGCGCAGCAGCACACCGTGGCCGTTGGCCATCTGGCTGATGACCTCGGGAGCCAACGCCTCCTGCGGGGTCAGCCACGCCAGATCGAGGGCGTCCTGTTGCGGGGCGCAGTCACCGGCGACCGGCACGATGTAGCACAGCGCGACCGCGTGCTGGCGCGGGTCGTGGAAGGGCGTCACGCCCGGGGTGGGGAAGTACTCCGCGACGGTGAACGGCTGGGGACTGGCCGGTACCCGCGGCAGGGCGACCGGACCGAGATCCTTCTCGAGGTGGCGCATCAGGGCGTCGCGCACCCGCTCGTGATACAGGACGCGACCGGCGATGAGTTCGCGGGTCAGCCGGCCGTCGTCGTTGGCACGCAAGAGCAGCCCGACGGAGGCGACATCTCCGTTCTCGTCGACCCGCACCGGGATGGCCTGGACGTAGAGGATCGGCACGCGACCGCGCACGTCCTGGAGGTGCTCCTCGCTCAGCCACTGGCGTTCGACTTCGGTGGGCATGATCGTGATTCTGACAGAACGACGGTCAGGACCAGTACACGCGGCCGGGGTTGAGGATCTCCGTCGGGTCGAACAGGTGCTTGAGGTCGCGTTGGCGCTGCAGCGAGGCCGCACCCACTTCCTGCTCCAGCCAGCGGGCCTTGAGGGTGCCGATACCGTGCTCCCCACTGATCGTGCCGCCCATCGCCAGGGCGATGGTGACGAGTTCGCCGAACGCGGCTTCTGCGGCGGCCCGGCTGCCCGGGCCGCCGGGCACCTCCGGGTCGAAGAAGAACGAGGGGTGCAGGTTGCCGTCACCGCCGTGGCCGCTGGTCGTCACCTCGATGCCGTGCGCCGCCCCGACGCGATGCGCGGCCTCGATGAGATCGCCGAGTCGGACGATCGGCACGCAGATGTCCTCCAGGAACCGCGGCCCCTTCGCTTCGAGGCCGGGGTTGAGCATGCGCCGGCCGCCCATGAGCAACTCCGCCTCCTGGGGGTCATCGGCCGTGGCGAGGTCACTGGCACCGGCCGCCTCCAGCACCTGCGCGTAGCGGGCGATGTCCTCGGTGGCGTGCCCGGCGCGGTCGGACTGCACGAGCAGCACGGCCGTCGCCTCGGCCGGGTAGCCGTAGTCACCCAGGGCCTGGATGGCCGCCATCGTGGGGGAGTCGAGCACCTCGATCAGGCTCGGACGATGCGGTTCGAGGCGCAGCGCGACGATGGCCCGGGTCAGCGCCGCCATCGAATCGAAGATCGCCAGCGCGGTCAGCGGCGGCTCCGGGCGTGGAATGAGGCGCGCGACGACCTCGGTCACGACCCCGAGCGTGCCCTCCGAGCCGACGAACAACCCGGTCAGGTCCAGCCCGGCCACACCCTTGCTCGTGCGGCGCCCGGTCGTGATGACCTCGCCCGAGGCGAGCACGACCTGAAGGCCCCGGATGTGGTCGGCGGTCACGCCGTACTTGACGCAGCACAGTCCACCGGCGTTGGTGGCGACGTTGCCGCCGATCGTGCACGACCCCGAGGAGGCCGGATCGGGCGCGTACCACAGCCCCTGCTGCGCGGCGGCGGCCTTGAGGTCGGCGTTGATCGTGCCCGGGCCGCACACGGCGATCCCCTCGATCGGGTCGATCTCGGTCACGGTGTCGAGACCCTCGAGGTTGAGCACGATCCCGCCGGGAATGGCCACCGACCCGCCGGCCAGACCGGTCCGTGCCCCTTGCGGCACGACCGGGGTGCGGGTCGCCTGCGCGTGGCGGAGCACGGTGACGACGTCATCGAGATCGCGCGCCCGCACGAGGGTGAAGTCCCCGTCGCAGTGCGCCCCCAGCGACGAGTCGACGGCGTACCCGGCCTTGATGTCGGGGTCGGTGACGATCGCCGCGGTCGGCAACTCAGGGGCCATGGTCATGGCTTGCCCGACGACCTCTTCGACGCGATGAAGGCGTCGAAGTCGAAGGGCTCGGCCGGGCCGCTGATCTCACCCTCACTCAGCGCTGCGCGCAGCGTCGCCATCGGCGTCTCGGGGGTGTCAGGGTGGATCGAGGTGCTCTCGGCCATGTTCCGAGGTTATCCTTGGGCGCATAGGCGTTCGAGCCGTCATCAGCGGCGAGCCTCCGGAAGAACGGGCCAGCGACCAGGGCCTCACTAGACCCGGACGGGTGGCCCGTCACAGCCAGTGCAGAGCGGTCGTGCTCCCGTGCTCCGGGGTCGCGGCAAGCGAGGTGGTACCGCGGTGCTCCGTCCGATTCGGGCGCGGGCGTCGTCCTCGTGGACCGAGCCGAGTGACGACCGCCAGGAGCCGCACGCCATGACCTACCCCAAGGTCTCCATGTTCCCCGCTCAGCCCGAAGCGACCTCGGGCGACCCTGCCACCCCGGCGAACGACGCTCCGGGCGCGGCCTTCGGCGTCCCCGCCAGCCCGCACTTCCCGAAGCTCGAGGAGGGGGTGCTCGCGTACTGGCAGCAGGACGGCACCTTCCAGGCCTCGATCGACAATCGTCCCGCCGGTGATCACGGCTCCAACGAGTTCGTCTTCTACGACGGCCCGCCCTTCGCCAACGGCCTGCCGCACTACGGCCACCTCCTGACCGGCTACGTCAAGGACATCGTTCCCCGCTACGAGACCATGCGCGGCAAGCGGGTCGAGCGACGCTTCGGCTGGGACACCCACGGTCTGCCCGCCGAACTCGAGGCCATGCGCCTCAACGGCATCAAGACCACCGACGAGATCGTCGAGATGGGCATCGCGGAGTTCAACGAGGCCTGCCGCTCCTCGGTGCTGAAGTACACGAAGGAATGGCAGGAGTACGTCACCCGCCAGGCGCGGTGGGTCGACTTCGAGAACGACTACAAGACGCTCAACCCCGACTACATGGAGTCGGTCATCTGGGCGTTCAAGACCCTCCACGACAAGGGCCTGGTGTACGAGGGCTTCCGCGTGCTGCCCTACTGCTGGAACGACGAGACTCCGCTCTCGAACCATGAACTGCGCATGGACGACGACGTCTACCAGTCGCGTCAGGACCCGGCCGTCACCGTCGGTCTGCGCCTGAACACCGGCGAACTGGCCCTGGTGTGGACGACGACGCCGTGGACCCTGCCGTCGAACCTGGCGATCATGGTCGGTGAGGACATCGATTACGTCGTCATCGAGGCTCCGGTGCCCGGCAACCCCGAGCGCATCGAGCGTTTCATCCTGGCGGAGGCCCGTTTGGGCGCGTATGCGCGCGAGCTCGGCGACGAGCCGGTCGTCGTCGAACGATTGACCGGAGCGCAGCTCGCGGGCCGCACGTACACGCCTCCGTTCTCGTACTACCTCGGGCACGAGAACGCGTTCCGCGTCGTCACGGCCGAGTTCGTCACGACGACCGACGGTACGGGCCTGGTGCACACTGCCGGGGCCTTCGGTGAGGACGACAAGGTCGTCACCGACCGCGAGAACATCGAGGCGGTCATGCCGGTGGGCAAGGACGGCAAGTTCACCGCGCCGGTCAATGACTACCTCGGTCAGCTCGTGTTCGATGCCAACGCCCCGATCATGGAGCACCTCAAGGCCGCGACCCGTGGTGAGGGTGAGACCGGGTCGGTCACCGAGGGCACCGTGCTCCTGCGGCGCGAGACGTACGACCACTCCTACCCGCACTGTTGGCGTTGCCGTCAGCCGTTGATCTACAAGGGTGTCTCGTCCTGGTTCGTCGCGGTGACGCAGTTCAAGGACCGCATGGTCGAGCTCAACGAGCAGATCACGTGGACCCCGGAGCACATCAAGCACGGCCAGTTCGGCAAGTGGCTGGAGAACGCGCGCGACTGGTCGATCACGCGCAACCGGTTCTGGGGCAGCCCGGTGCCGGTGTGGAAGTCCGACGACGAGGCGTACCCGCGGATCGACGTGTATGGCTCGTTCGAGGAGCTCGAGCGGGACTTCGGTCGCCTGCCGGTCAACGCCGACGGCGAGCGTGACCTGCACCGCCCGTACGTCGACGACCTCGTGCGCCCGAACCCGGACGACCCGCGCACCCCCGAGGAGGGGCAGTCGATGATGCGCCGCGTCACCGATGTGCTCGACGTGTGGTTCGACTCCGGCTCGATGCCGTATGCGCAGGTGCACTACCCGTTCGAGAACCGCGACTGGTTCGAGAACCACTACCCGGGTGACTTCATCGTCGAGTACATCGGCCAGACCCGCGGGTGGTTCTACACCCTGCACGTGCTGGCGACCGCGTTGTTCGACCGGCCCGCGTTCAAGTCGTGCATCAGCCATGGCATCGTGCTCGGCTCCGACGGCCAGAAGATGTCGAAGTCGCTGCGCAACTATCCCGACGTCAATGAGGTCTTCGACCGCGACGGGGCCGACGCGATGCGCTGGTTCCTCATGGCCAGCCCGATCCTGCGCGGCGGCAACCTCATCGTCACCGAGCCGGGCATTCGCGACGGGGTGCGGCAGGTCATGTTGCCGTTGTGGAGCACGTGGTACTTCTTCTCGCTCTACGCCAACGCCTTCGACGGCGGCGCGGGGTACGAGGCGAAGTGGAGCACGGCGAGCACCGATCCGCTCGACCGGTACCTGCTGGCCAAGCTGCGCGAGTTCGTCACCGAACTGCAGGGCCAGATGGACCGGTTCGACATCGCCGACGCCTGCGAGAGCACGCGCACCTTCCTCGACGTGCTGACGAACTGGTACGTGCGTCGCAGCCGCGACCGGTTCTGGGACACCTCCGCCCAGGACGGTGCCGTGGCGCGTCAGGCGTTCGACACGCTGTACACCTGCCTCGAGGTGCTCACCCGGGCCATCGCGCCGCTGCTGCCGCTGACCACCGAGGAGATCTGGCGGGGCCTGACCGGCGGGCGCTCGGTGCACCTCACGGACGCGCCGGACCCGAGCGACCTGCCGCAGGACCACGCCCTCGTCGTGCAGATGGACACGGCCCGGGCGGTGTGCTCGGCCGCGTCGTCGCTGCGCAAGGCGAACAAGTTGCGCGTGCGGCTGCCGCTGTCCGACCTCACCGTGGTCACCGACGACGCCGCGGCGTTGCAGGAGTTCGCGCCGATCGTCGCCGACGAGGTCAACGTGCGGCAGGTCTCGCTGCAGGATGCCTCGACCGCGCAGGCGGCCGACTACGGCATCTCCCAGCAGTTGGTCGTCAACGCCCGGGCTGCCGGGCCTCGTCTGGGCAAGGAGGTCCAGGTCGCGATCAGGGGCTCGAAGTCGGGGGACTGGTCGGTGACCCCGGACGGCGACGTCACCAGTGGTGGCATCGCGCTCGTCGAGGGCGAGTACACCCTGGAGACCGTGGTCGCCCAGGACGGCGACGGCTCGCGGGCGACGGCCATGCTGCCCGGCGGCGGGTTCATCGTGCTCGACACGACGGTGACTCCGGAGCTCGAGCAGGAGGGGTTGGCGCGCGACCTCGTCCGGGCGGTGCAGCAGGCCCGACGTGACGCCGGCCTGGACGTCTCCGATCGCATCTCCTTGACGATCACCGGATCGGCGACCGTGTTCGAGGCGACCGTGACCCACCGCGATCTGATCGTCGAGGAAACCCTGGCCACGCAGTTCTCCTCGGCGCCGCAACTCGATGCGCTGCCGGCGCGTGACGACGTCGCCGAGGCGACCGTCGGTGAGGGCGAATCCGCGCGCATCAAGGTGATGAAGATCGGCTGACTCAGGGTTCTCCCAAGGTCGGCCGGGTAGGATGGTTGAACGTTCCACCTCGACCGGCCGATCTCTGGAGAGCCTCATGCCCCGACCCGACCGATCCTCCACCGGAGGCAACGACCAGCGAGCCGCCAAGCTCGACCAACTCCGCAAGGAGGCGCGCTCGGCGGATCGTCGTCGAACGGCCTCCCTGTGGGTCGTGGCGGTGGCGATCGTCGCGCTCGTCGGCGGTCTGGTCACGTGGCAGATCGCCCGCGACCCGGCCGGGGGCGACCTGTCCGCGGTGAAGTCGTACGACAACCTCGGGCGGGAGCACGTCACCGCCGGCAAGGCCGACTACCCCCAGACCCCGGCCGTTGGTGGCGACCACCACCCGGCGTGGTGGAACTGCGGCATCTACACCGAGGAGATCCCCGAGTACCACGCCGTGCACAGCCTCGAGCACGGCGCGGTGTGGCTGACCTACGAGCCCGGCCTGCCCCAGGCCGACCTCGAGAAGTTGCAGAAGCTGGCCTCCCAGGAGTTCATGCTGCTCTCACCGGTCAAGGGTCAGGACTCGCCGATCAAGGCCACCGCCTGGGGCAAGCAGTTGAGCGTGGACAGCGCCGACGACACGCGCATCGCCGACTTCATCCGCACCTACCGCCAAGGACCGCAGACCCCGGAGCCGGGTGCGGCCTGCACCGGTGGCACAACGACCGATCTCGCGCCGTGACGCAACCGGCGCCGCGGCTATCGGTCTCCGGGTGGATCGCCTTCGCCGCGGCTGTCGGGCTGGCCCTCGGCGCGCTGCTCGGGTGGGTGGCCTTCGCGCCTCGACACCCCGGTGACGACAGCGCCGACGCCGGATTCGCCCGCGACATGAGCGAACACCACGCGCAGGCGGTGGAGATGTCCCTGCTTGTCATGCAACGCACCGACGACCCGGACGTCGTCCGACTGGCCAGCGACATCGCCACCTCGCAGGCCTACCAGCAGGGGCAGATGGGCACCTGGCTGGTGGAGTGGGGGCTGCCGCAGGCCCGGCCGGGGGAGCGGATGGCGTGGATGGCGGGCCACGACCACGCCACCATGGACATGCCCGCCGGCGTGCCCATGCCCGGCATGGCCACCCCGGCGGAGATCGCGAAACTCACCTCGAGCCGGGGCAAGGCGGCCGAGGTCCTGTACCTGCAGCTGATGACCACCCACCACCTCGCGGGGGTGGAGATGGCCCGTGCCGGCCTCGATCTGGGCCGTGACCCGCAGGTGCGCTCGTTGGCGGAGAAGATGGTCCGTGCCCAATCCGGCGAGGTCGAACTGATGACGACGATGCTGACGGAGCGCGGTTCGCAGCCCCGCGAGGACGTCTCGGCGATCATGGGCCCAAACTCGCCGTCGGCCTCCACACCGGCCGAAGAGTCCTCCTCCACGATGGGTGGCCATTCTCGTCACTGATCCACCACTCATGGATCAAGACCTAGGTCAGACCTAGGTGGGGGCCTAGTCCACTGCGGCGGATTCCTTGGGACGGTACGGGGCATTGGCCGACGTGTTTCGGCCGGTGCCGCTGCTGCCACCCCACAGGAGGAACCATGACGGAGACGACCGCTGCGCTGCGGGTCGATCTTGACCAGATGCTCGTCGACGACCCCGAAGCCGGAGTCTTCCGGGCCAACCGCGCGATGTTCACCAGCGAGGAGCTCTTCGACCTGGAGATGCGCCACATCTTCGAGGGCAACTGGGTCTACTTGGCCCACGACAGCCAGCTGCCCAATCCGGGCGACTACTTCACCACGTACATCGGGCGGCAGCCGGTCGTCATCACGCGCGACAAGGAGGGCACCCTCCACTGTCTGATCAACGCCTGTGCGCACCGTGGCGCCATGCTGTGCCGGCGCAAGACCGACAACCGCACCACGCTGACCTGCCCGTTCCACGGCTGGACCTTCCGCAACGACGGGAAACTGCTCAAGGTCAAGGACCCGGAGGGTGCCGGCTACCCGGCCACCTTTGACAAGGACGGCTCCCACGACCTGACGAAGGTCGCGCGGTTCGAGTCCTACCGCGGGTTCCTCTTCGGCAGCCTCAACGCGGATGTCCCCACCTTGGCGGAGCACCTCGGTGACGCCACCACCGTCATCGACATGCTCGTCGACCAGTCGCCCGAGGGCCTGGAGGTCCTGCGCGGCTCCTCGACCTACACCTACGACGGCAACTGGAAGGTGCAAGCCGAGAACGGTGCCGACGGTTATCACGTCTCTTCGACGCACTGGAACTACGCGGCCACCACGTCGCGACGGAGCACCGGCGACTCGATCAACACCACCAAGGCGGTCGACGCCGGCGCTTGGGGCAAGAGCGGGGGCGGTTACTGGTCCTTCGACAACGGCCACCTGTGCCTGTGGACCTGGACGGGCAACCCGCAGGACCGCCCACTATGGGACGAACTGCCCGAGCTGACCGAGAAGTTCGGCCCGGCCAAGGCGGACTTCATGGTCAAGGGCTCGCGCAATCTGTGCCTCTACCCGAACGTCTACCTCATGGACCAGTTCTCCACTCAGATCCGCACCTTCCGCCCGGTCGCCGTTGACCAGACCGAGGTGACGATCTACTGCATCGCCCCCAAGGGTGAGCCGGCGGCAGCTCGCGCCCACCGGATCCGGCAGTACGAGGACTTCTTCAACGCCTCGGGCATGGCCACCCCGGACGACCTCGAGGAGTTCCGCTCCTGCCAGAAGACGTTCCTGGCCACCGCCGCCCCGTGGAACGACATGAGCCGCGGCGCCCAGCACTGGGTCACGGGCCCGGATGAGACCGCCCTCTCCTTGGGAATGGACGATGTCCGCTCCAGCGGCATCAAGAACGAGGATGAAGGCCTCTACCCGCTCCAGCATGGGTTCTGGCTCGAGACCATGCGCCGCGGCGTGGCCGCCGACCACCGGGCCGCCGCCGATCGGCAGCGCACCGCCACGCAGGCCTGAGGGGCAGGGACATGAGCACCATCGACCAGAACACCATCGAGCAGTTCCTCTTCCGGGAAGCCCGCTACCTCGACGACCGGGAGTTCGAGAACTGGCTGACCTGTTACCACCAGGATGTTGAATACTGGATGCCGGCCTGGGCCGACGACGACGCCCTCACGCGTGACCCGCAGAGCGAGATCTCGCTGATCTACTACCCGAACAAGGGTGGTCTGGAGGATCGGGTCTTCCGCATTCGCACCGAGCGTTCCAGCGCGACGAGTCTGCCCGAGCCGCGTACCAGCCACAACATCTCCAACGTCGAACTCATCGAGCGCCGCGGAGATGTCGTCGACGTGCGCTTCAACTGGCACACGATGTACTTCCGGTACAACCAGGTGGACCCGTACTACGGCACGTCCTTCTACACGATCGACTTCGGCGGCGAGTCGCCGCTGATCCGCCGCAAGGTCGTCGTCCTGAAGAACGACTACATCCACCACGTGGTCGACATTTACCACATCTGATTCATCGGCCGGTCGGGCGTCGGCGCGGCGCGCACACGGTGTGCCCCGTTGCCCGGCCGGTCCCTCAACGACGAGAGGCGTTGTTCCGTGACGTACCAGGTCGCGCTGTCCTTCGAGGACGGCGTCACGAAGTTCATCCAGTGCCAAGACGGCCAGACCGTCGCCGATGCCTCCTATCGCGCGCGCATCAACATCCCGCTCGACTGTCGCGACGGTGCCTGTGGGACGTGCAAGGCCATGTGTGAGTCCGGCGACTACGACCACGGTCCGTACGTCGATGACGCACTTTCCCCGGACGAGGCCGCCGAAGGTTATGTCCTGCCATGCCAGCTCATGCCACGCGGCGACCTGGTGCTGCAGATCGCCAGCACCTCCGCGGTGGCCAAGACCCAGGCAGCGACCTTCGAGGCAACCATCACCGAGGTGCAGCGGTTGTCGCCGACGACGATGGCCTTCACCCTCGAGGTGGCCGGGCGCAGCGAGCTGGCCTTCCTGCCCGGTCAGTACGTCAACATCCACGTGCCCGGCACGGACCAGAGCCGTTCGTACTCGTTCAGCAGCGACCCGGAGGACGAGCACGTCTCCTTTCTCGTCAAACTGACCCCCGGTGGCGTGATGTCGACCTGGCTCGCCGAGCAGGCCGCAGTCGGGGACACGGTGCGCTTCACCGGCCCGAACGGGTCGTTCTTCCTGCGCGACACCGACCGCCCGGCGCTCCTGCTGGCCGGCGGCACCGGGTTGGCGCCAATCCTGTCGATCCTGCGTCGCTTGCGCGCCACCGGCTCCCGGCGATCCGTCCACCTCATCTACGGGGTCTCCAGCGACGCCGACCTGGTCGAACTCGACACCCTCGCCGAACTCGCCGCCACGCTACCTGGCTTCAGCTTCGACCACGTCGTTTCGGACCCGAACAGCACGGCGCGCAACAAGGGCTACGTCATGTCCTTGATCGGGCCCGAGCATCTCCACGACGGGGACGTGGCGATCTACCTGTGCGGCCCACCCGTCATGGTCGAAGCGGTCCGCGCCGACCTGAAGGCGCGCGACCTCGAGCCGACCGGCTTCTACTACGAGAAGTTCGCCCTGGCCGGCACACCGGACACCGACCCGGCTGTGTCGACCCGCGCCGAGGCCGTGGTGGTCGACTCCACTCCCGCTGGCTGGGCCAATCCCGGCGACCCGCAGGCCCGTTCTCTGGCCGGGCAGGGCATCCTCCCGGCGGTGGGCACCGGCCCGAGCATGCCGCTCGACCCCGAGGAGGGATTGCCCAGCGGTGATCCGCAGGCCCGCGGGATCGCTGGTCAGGAGATGCTGCCGCCCCTGCCCGTCGTCGCTCCGATCTCGGGTGAGGTCGCGCCCGACGGGTACGAGATCGGTGAGGAACACCCGGCTGTGGGCGCGTCCGACGCCCTCTTCCAAGCTCGCACCGCGCTGGAAATGGGAGTGTTGGAGCTGGTGCTCGGCCGTCTCTCGAGCCAGCAGATCGCCGGTTATCGACTGCTGGCCGAGGCAACCGTGCCCTACGTCGAGGGCGACCGCTTCGTCGACGCGGCGGCCTACACCGAGGTCAACGCGGCCTTCCACGAGTACCCGTTCTCCTTGAGCGGAAACGAGCACCTGCTCGAGGCCTATCGCAGTCTCGGTGTCAAGGGCCACATGGAGACCACCTTGAGCCGGGCGACGTGGTGCCACCCGCAGTGCACCCAGGACCATCTCGATATCGTCGACGCGATGGAGGTCGGTGACCTCGACCGGGCCCGACAGTTGGTGCGCGATCACGGTGAGCGCTCCATGGTGACCACTCGTCGGGCGATGGCCGAGGAGGACGCGCGCCGGTTGCCGGCCTGGGTGACCCCCCGTCGCTTCGAGGGCCAGGTCGTCATCGTCACCGGGGCCGCCCAGGGGATCGGTGAACGGGTGGCCCGACGCATCCACGCCGAGGGTGGCCACCTCGTGCTGGCCGACCGGTCACCGGTGGTGCGTGAGGTTGCGGCGGAGCTCAGTGCGGCGGGTACCGAGGTCGCCGTCGTCGAGGCCGACCTGGAGCAGTGGGAAGGTGCCGAGTCCGTTGTCGCCCAAGCCATCGCCCTTCACGGCCGGGTCGACGTGGCCGTCCACAACGTCGGTGGCGCGATCCGGTTCACCCCGCTGCAGGAGTTCAGCCCGCACCAGATCACCGCGGAGATCAACCGCTCGCTCTACCCGACCCTGTGGGGGTGCCGCGCGGTGCTGCCGCAGATGATCGAGCAGGGGGGCGGGACCATCGTCAACGTCTCGTCCATCGCCACCGGCGGCATCCACCGAGTGCCCTACGCCGCGGCCAAGGGAGGGGTCAACGCGATCACCCGCTCGCTGGCCGTCGAGGCCGCTGAGCACGGGGTGCGGGTCGTGGCCGCTGCACCCGGTGGCACCGAGGCACCGCCGCGCCGGATCCCGCGTGGTCCCGGTCCGGAGGGGGAGCAGGAGGAGGAGTGGTACCAGGCGCACATCGACCAGACCCTCGATTCCAGTCTGCTCAAGCGCTACGGCACGTTGGACGAGCAGGCCGCAGCGATCTGCTTCCTGGCCTCCCGGGAAGCGGCCTACATCACCGGTACGGTCGTGCCGGTCGGTGGCGGCGACCTGGGCTGACAGCCGCCGGACAGACGCTGGGGACCTAGAGTTGCTCCACATGGCCAACCCCGCCGCCGTTCCCGCGCCGATCGGCCGTATCGCCCAGGTGGCACGGCTGATCGGTGTGGCCGACGAAGCCATCGCCACCGGGAGTGGACGCGTCGCCTGCATCAGCGGGGCTTCCGGAATGGGGAGTTCGGAGGTGCTCGCCGCGGTCCGGTCGCAACTGGCCAACCAAGGGTGGGAAGCACCGGCTCCGGTGCAAGCCCTCGCGTGGGAGCAGAGCCGTCAAGGTGGGGTGCTGGACGCGCTGTGCCACCGACTCGGAGGCCGCGCGCACCTGGGTGCTTGGTCGCAGCAGCGAGCACGGCCCGAGGAGGTCCAACGGGAGGTCGTGGCGTTGCACGCATGTGTGGCACTGGCCAGCGGGCCGCTTCTGCTCGCTGTGGAGGGCGGGATGCACGCCGATGTCCTCTCGCTGCAAGCCCTGGTGTCCGGGGCCCGACGCCCGCCCGTTCCGTTGTTCGTGCTGATCGCCGCCACGGTCCCGAACCACGACCGGCTCCCGGTCCCACTGGAGGGAGCGGACGTTCTGCGGGTGACGCTGCCCCCGCTTCGCAGTGAGGACGTGCGACAACTGGCTCTGGTCGAACACCGTATTCCCTTGTCGTCCACCGCTGCTCGTCGTTTGCGGGACCACACAGGAGGCGCGCCACGGGCGGTCCAAGAACTGCTCGACCAAGTGCCCGCGACCGTGCTGCAGGTGTCCACCACCGAACTCCCCGCCCCCTTCAGTCACCGCGCGGCCGTGGCGGCCAAGCTGGAACGGCTCACACCAGCGGCCTGGGACCTCGTGTGCTCGGCAGCCGTTCTCGGTCATGGGTGCACCCTGGTTGATGCGGTCGCCATCAGCCGGATCGCCGATCCGGTGCCGGCCTTGTCGGCTGCCATTGAGGCGGGGCTGCTCGTGGTGCTGACCCGTGACATCCCCGTCAGGCTTGGGCAGCCGAATCCCATGGACGCGCCGGCCGTACTCGATCTGATGCCGCTCGAGATGCGCCTCGACCTGCATGCCCGCGCTGCCGATGTGGTGACCGATGAGTGGGCACAGCTGCGCCACCGAGTGCGCTCGGCACCCCTGCCGGGTCCGCAGTTGGGCACGCTCCTCGTCGAGTTCGCGCGCCGTCGGGCTCGGCAGGGTCTGTGGGGTGAGGCATCCGAAGCGTGGTTGCTGGCCAGCCGCGTGGCGAGCGACCCGATGGTGGCGGCCGAGCGACTGCGCGCCGCAGTGGACGCGGTGCTCGATGCCGGGCGGGTGCCGGAGGCGCTGGCACTCCTGCCCGAGCTGGAGGTCCTTGACTCGGCCGGGGCACTGGCAGCTCGCGGCTATCTCGCCACCTTGCGGGGTAGGACCGCGGAGGCCGGTGCGTTGCTGGAGACCGCGTGGCAGCACGTGGGTGAGGACCGCGCCTTGGCGGCGACGATCGCCCAGCGGCGGGTGATCCATGCCTTGGCCCAGTGGCGTGGAGCGGACCTCGTGGAGTGGGCCTCGCGAGGCATGGACCTGGCCCAACGGCACGATCCCGCGTGGAGTGAGTCGGCCGCGGTCGTCGGGCTCGGGCTGGCGATGAGCGGCCAAGGCCCCGCGGCCCTGACCGAGTATGGTGCCCTGGCCAAGGTCGGTCTTCCGCCGGCTCAGCACCAGCGGGCCCTGCTGGGCCATGGCTGGGTCCTCCTGGCCCGTGACCACCCGGAACGGGCTCGCCACCTGTTCGAGGAGGCGTTGTCGAATCGTGCCGGCCAGGTGTCGGCGCGCATCTCGTTGTGGATCCATGCCTGGCTGGCCCGCGCCCACCTCCTCCTGGGGCGGTGGGACGAGGCGCGGCGCCTGGTCGACGATGGGGTGGCGCTGCTCGAACTCACCGGCATAGAGCTGATCGGTCCCATGCTGCACTGGACCGGCGCCACCGCGGCCGTGCTGCGCGGCGATGACTCGGCCTCGGCCTGGCATCTGCGCCGACTTGGCGACGGGGCTCACGGCTATCCCGTGATGGCCGTGCCGGCCGCCCTGGCCCGGGCGGAGGTCGCCGATGCAGCCAACGCGCACGGGGCGGTGCTGGACGCCTTGGAGCCATTGGCCTCCGGGACCATGCCCGCCGATGTCGATGAGCCGGGCTTCTGGCCGTGGCAGCACCTGTGGGCCACGGCCTTGGTCGGCACCGGGAGACTGGACGAGGCGGACCTGTTCCTGCGACCGCATGAGGCGCTGGCCGCCGAACGAGGTCACGTCTCGCAGAGCGCCCGACTGGCCGTGGCTCGCGGTCGGGTGGAGGCGGCCCAGGGTGATCCGAAGGCGGCGGTCGAGCGGACGACCGAGGCCGTGACGGCCCTGGCGACCTTGCCGCTGCCGCTGGAGCTCGGTCGGGCGCATTTCGCCTTGGGCATGGTGCTGCGTCGTGCCGGCAGTCGGCGCGATGCCGACGGTGAGTTGCGTCGGGCGCGGTTGCTGTTCGACTCGCTCGGCGCGGTGGCCCTCACCGCGCAGGCAGACCGCGAGCTCAAGGCGGGGGGAGTGGCGGCGGCGCGCTCCGTCGATCCGACGAGCCTGACTCCGCAGGAACGGGCCGTCGCGCGCCTCGTCGTGCGGGGCTTGGGCAACCGAGAGGTGGCCGACCAGTTGTTCGTCTCGGTCAAGACGGTGCAGTTTCATTTGACACACATCTACGGCAAGCTCCGGGTGACGAGCCGCACGGCCCTGGCCTCGGAGCATCCAGAATTGGGCGACGACTGACCTTGGTGCGCGCGGGGTGCGCGACAATGGACGGCATGCCAGCCCCCGATGCCGCTCAGCGTGAAGCCGCCCGCCAACTCGACCTGCGCAAGCAGATGCGCGAGGCCGAGGAGGCCATCTTGGCGCGGGCTCCCGAGCATGACCTCGAGCCGAGCCTGGACCGGATCGCCGCGGTCATGGACCTCGCCGGTCAGCCGCAACACGCGTACCCGGTCATTCATGTCACCGGGACCAATGGCAAGACGAGCACGGCGCGGATCATCGAGAAGATCCTGCGCGAGTCCGGTCTGAACGTCGGCCGGTTCACCTCACCGCACCTTCACCACCTGCGCGAGCGGATCAGCCTCGGCGGTCAGCCGGTCTCCATCGAGCGATTCCTCGACGCGTACGCCGACATCCTCCCGTTCGTCGAGATGGTCGACGCCAGGTCCGCCGCCGACGGTGGACCGCGGATGACGTTCTTCGAGGTCCTCGTCGTCGTCGCCTACGCGGCGTTCGCCGACGCGCCGGTCGATGTCGCCGTGGTCGAGGTCGGCATGGGTGGGGGGTGGGACGCGACCAACGTCGCCGACGGGGTCGTCAGCGTCGTCACCCCCGTCGGGTTGGACCACCAGCATTTCCTGGGCGACACGCTCACGGAGGTCGCCACCGAGAAGGCCGGCATCATCAAGCCCGGCGCGATCACGGTGTCCGCGCCACAGGCGGACGAGGTGATCGAGGTGCTCCGAGCGCGGGCCGAGGAGGTCGGCGCCGACCTGCGCCTCGAGGGCCGCGACTTCGGCGTCCTGACCCGAGACGTGGCCGTCGGTGGTCAGCAGATCAGTGTGCGGAGCCTGGCCGGCGACCACACCGACCTGTTCCTGGCCCTGCATGGCGCTCATCAAGCCGGCAACACCGCCCTGGCGATTGCCGCGGTCGAGGCGTTCCTCGGCGGGGGAGAGCAGCCGTTCAACGACGACGTCCTGCGCAGCGCGCTGGCGAACGTCACCTCGCCCGGGCGCCTGGAGATCGTGCGCCGCAGCCCGACCGTCATCGTCGACGCTGCGCACAACCCGCACGGAGCCGTCGCCCTGCGCCAGGCGCTGGAGGAGGAGTTCACCTTCACCCGCCTCGTGGGTGTGCTGGCGATCCTCAAGGACAAGGACGCGGTCGGCATCATGGAGGCGCTCGAGCCCGTGCTCGACCACGTCGTGGTGTCGCGGTCGACCTCGCCGCGGTCGATGCGCCCCGATGAACTCGGTCAGCTCGCCGGCGAGGTGTTCGGCGAGCACCGGGTCACGGTGGTCGAGGCGCTGCCCGACGCACTGGATCTCGCAGCTGAACTGGCCGACGAGGGCGGCGTGGCCGGAGGCGTGCTCGCGACCGGGTCGGTGACGACCGCGGCCGACGTGCGCCTACTGCTCGGCGTCGAGTCGGCGTGAGCGGACGACGCTCCGCTACCTCGTGAAGCCGATCGGGATGGCCGCGGCCTGCCAGATGCTGCCGTCCTTGGGGCTGTCGATGAGGTAGACCATCGCGCCTCGGCCGCTGCCAGGGTTGGTGAACCGCACCCGGCCGGTGTACGGACCCAGGACACCGTCACCACGACCGGTCACCGGTGCCTGTCCGAGGACCTTGCCGGCCGTGCCGCGTCGGACCTGGACCAGGACGTTGCCCTCGAAGGCGCTGGCCCGCCCGGTCACGCGCACCGGGGAGGTGATCCGGCTGCTGGCCCGCGGTCGGGTGATCTCGATCTGGGGCGTGGTGGCGGCGATGACGTACCACCGTTGGTCACTCATCTTGCGCACCAGCACCGTCGTCACCGGCCCACGGCGCGTCGGTCGCACCGGCACCTCACCGGAGCGACTGTCGCCCTGCTGGAAACTGCCGATGCGCGGATCGGTGAAGCCGATGTAGTCCTCCGCGAAGTGTTCGGCCACATCCCGCGGTGAGTCGTACTTCGAGAACCCGGCGGCGGGGAAGACGATGCTGGCCACCTCCGCGCCGGGCAGTCGTCTGGTGATGACCGCGGAGTCGCCTGACGTCGACGGTTCTGAGGTACTCGAGGTGCTCGAGGTACTGGAGGTTGACGTACTGGAGGTCGACGTCGTGCTCGACGTGGACGTGTCGGGCGTCGAACTGGTCGACGTCGACGAGGTGGTGGATGTGGTCGAGGACGTCGTGGTGTCCGACGCGGCGGGGGGCTGCGAACCACCGCCGCACCCGGTCAGTGCCATGGCACCGGCGAGGGTGATGACCACCAGGCCAGAACGGCGCGAGGAGCGGGTCATTCTCAGGATTTTACGCCTCGGACGTCGACGAGATCGGCTTGGTCGAAGAGGTCGGCCAACCCCGCCGTGCCCTCGTCGGGACTCTCGTCACGGTGATCGTGGATGCCGTCGCCGAGTCGGTGACGTAGCGGGTAGTAGGCCGCGACACAGGCGGCGGCGAAGATGCCCGCGGCGATCAGCGCTCCGATCAATGCTCCACCCAACACGAGGGTCAGGGCGAGCAGACTCATCCAGATGGGGTGGGCATCGGGACCGGCCTCGGGGATTCGGGCCATCGACCAGCGACCACCCACGGCGGCGCCGAGGGAGGTCACGGCCGCCCCGACCAGCACCAGCACGGCCATGACGGCGCCGGGGTTGCGAAACTGTGCGATCTGGGTGAGCGACTTGCTCATGACACCTCCTCGGGGGCGCTGTCCAATCTAGGGGAGAGCGCGACCAGGGCCACCACCGCGCCCGCGTGTCGGTGACTCAGTCGTCGATCGCTTCTCCGGCCAGGGCGCGGGCGGCGAGCCGCTCCTCCTCGGCCACCTCCCAGACCTCCTTGGCCGCCGACCCGTTGAGCAGCACGATCGCCAGTCCGAGGATGATGTCCGGCCAGCCCGAGTGGGTCAGTGCCGTCACCCCGGCCATGAGGATGATTGCGGCGTTGGCGTAGACGTCGTTGCGCGCGGCCAGGAATGCGGCGGTCGACATGCTGCCGCCGTGGTGACGCATGTTGGCCAGCATCGCGGCACAGACGGAGTTGACGACCAGCGCGCCGCCGGCGGTGAGGACCAGGGAGAGCACTGCCGGTGGTTGCGGATCGCCGAACTTCTCGATGGCCTGCCACAGGGCCGCGATCGCCGGCAGGAGGATGATGCCCGCCATGACCTTGCCCATCATGGCGCGTCGGTGGAGCGACCAGCCCAGGGCCAGGGCGATGAGCAGATTGACCGCCGTGTCCTCCAGGAAGTCGACCGAGTCCGCCAGCAGGGCGACCGACCCGATCCGCCAGGCCACCGTCGCCTCGATGAAGAAGTAGGCGAGGTTGAGCAGGGCGACGATGATCACCGTGCGGCGCAATACTGCCGGCGCGATGGAATCGGGGTTCGTCGGCCTTTCGGCGGGACTGCCGTTGGTGGGGGCGTTCTCCGTGGTCACCCGAGGCAGCCAATCACAGCTTGCCGGGCATCGCCGCCTACGCTTGGGCCCCATGTCACTGTTCCGCGGCCCCCTGGGCAAGTTCACCTGGCGCATGTTGGCCGTCATCCTGGGCACGGAATCGGTGATCGTCTTCTTCGGGGCCCTCGTGGCCCGCGGGCTGGGCGGACGGGGCGCCGACCTCTTCTGGCCGCTGTGCGCGCTCGCCGTGGCGTTCGTGGTCGGCGCCGGGCTGATTCGCCGACCGTTCGGGCTGACCCTCGGCTGGGCGCTGCAGATCCTCGTGCTCATCAGCGGGCTGTTCGTGCCGATGATGTTCCTGGCCGGGCTGGTGTTCCTGTTGCTCTGGGTGGTGTGCCTCGTGCAAGGTCGCCGGATCGACGCCGAGGTGGCTGCGCGGGAGCGTGAGGCTGCCGGGGGAGCCGACCCCGACCCTCGCTAGGCTGACGACGTGACTTCTCAGACGGAACGCTCCCTGGTCCTCGTCAAGCCCGACGGTTTTCGTCGCGGACTCACCGGTGAGGTGCTGCGCCGGATCGAGGCCAAGGGGTACACCTTGGCCGCGCTGGCCGTGCTCACCCCGACGCGGGAGCAGCTGGCCGCGCACTACGCCGAGCACGAGGGCAAGCCGTTCTACGAGCCGCTCGTCGAGTTCATGTCCTCCGGCCCGATCGCCGCGGTGGTCATCGAGGGTCAGGGCTGCATCCCGGGGTTCCGGTCGCTGGCCGGGGCGACGAACCCGACCGACGCCGCGCCGGGCACGATCCGCGGAGACCTCAGCCGCGACTGGGGCACCGCGGTCCAGCAGAACATCGTGCACGGCTCCGATTCGCCGGAGTCGGCCACGCGCGAGATCGGCATCTGGTTCCCGAACCTCTGAGCCGACGGGCGGTTCCCGCCGGCAGGTGACGAGGTCGGAGGCCGGGCTCCGATCGGGTGATGCGGGCCACTAGGCTGGCGCTCATGGCTGACTTCGATCTCGTGGTGCTCGGTGCAGGTCCTGGTGGTTACGTCTCGGCGATTCGCGCCTCTCAACTCGGTCTCAAGGTGGCCGTGGTGGAGAAGAAGTACTGGGGCGGCGTGTGCCTCAACGTCGGGTGTATCCCGTCCAAGGCGCTGCTCAAGAACGCCGAACTCGCGCACACCTTGACCCACGACAAGAAGAGGTTCGGCATCGAGGGTGACGCCACGATGTCCTACGGCCCGACCCACGCGCGCAGCCGTCAGGTCTCCGAGGGCATCGTCAAGGGCGTCCACTTCCTCATGAAGAAGAACAAGATCACCGAGATCGACGGGTGGGGGACGCTGACCAGCCCGACCTCGATGTCGGTGGCGCTCAACGACGGTGGTCAGCGCGACCTGACCTTCGACAACCTCATCATCGCCACCGGCGCCGTGACCCGCATGCTCCCCGGTGTCCAGGTCAGCCAGAACGTCGTCACCTACGAGGAGCAGATCCTCGATCCGAACCTGCCGAACTCGATCATCATCGCCGGCTCCGGCGCCATCGGCGTCGAGTTCGCCTACGTCATGACGAACTTCGGCGTCGATGTGACGATCGTCGAGTTCCTCGACCGCATGGTCCCGACCGAGGATGCCGACGTCTCCAAGGAGCTGCTCAAGCAGTACAAGAAGCTCGGCGTCAAGGTCATGCTCGGCACGAAGGTCGAGTCGGTGGAGGACACCGGCTCCGGCGTGCGCGTGACCGTCTCACCGGCCGCCGGCGGCGACCAGCAGGTGCTCGAGGCCGACAAGATGCTCTCGGCCATCGGTTTCGCCCCGCGCACGCAGGGCTACGGCCTGGAGAACCTCGGAGTCCAGCTCACCGAACGTGGCGCGATCGCCATCGACGAGTACTGCCGCACCAACGTGCCGAACGTGTACGCCATCGGTGACGTCACCGCCAAGATGATGCTCGCGCACGTCGCCGAGGCCATGGGCATCGTCGCCGCCGAGACGATGGCCGGCGCCGAGACGATGCCGATCGACTACGACTTCATCCCGCGCGCGACCTACTGCCACCCGCAGATCGGCTCGTTCGGGTACTCCGAGGCCCAGGCCAAGGAGCGCGGTTACGACGTCAAGACCGCGACGTTCCCCTTCAGCGCCAACGGCAAGGCCAGCGGCCTGGGCGAGACCGTCGGCTTCGTCAAGGTCGTCGCCGACGCGACATACAACGAGATCCTCGGTGCCCACATGATCGGCCCGGACACCACCGAGCTCCTGCCGGTGCTGACGCTGGCCCAGAAGTGGGACCTCACCGCGGACGAGGTCAGCCGCAACGTCTTCGCGCACCCGACGCTGACCGAGGCCGTCAAGGAGGCCGTCGAGGGCATCTCCGGTCACATGATCAACTTCTGATCGACTTCTGATCGACACCGACTCTCCGCGCGAGGGCCTCCACCCGGTTCGGGTGGAGGCCCTCGTCGATTCCCTCCGGTCGAGGTCGGAGTTGGGCCGGTTCAGATGGCCGGTGACCAGCCGCCGTCGACGTTGAGCGACGTGCCGGTCAGGTACGAGGAGCGCGAGGACAGGAAGAAGGCGATCGCCTCGGCCGCCTCCTCCGAGGTCCCGGGGCGGTTCATCGGTACGGCCAGTCGCTTCACCATCGCGTTCTCGAAGTCCTCCTCGTCGATCCCCTTCGCCGCGGCCTGCCGCACCCACTGGTCGCTGCGGACGAATCCGATGAGAATCGCGTTGACCCGCACCCCGTGGGCCGCGAGCTCCTTTGAGGCCCCGTTGGTCATGGCCAAACCGGCGGCCCGGAACACGGAGCTCGGCATGGACCCGACGGTCTGGAACCGCGCGTAGACGCTGAGCACGTTGACGACGGAACCGCCGCCGGCCCGTTCCATCAGCGGAACCGCCAGCCGCGTCCCGCGAATGGCGGCGAGCAGTTTGAGCTCGAAATCGGCCTGCCACTGCTCGTCGGTGACCGAGAGGAACGATCCTCCGGTGTGCACGCCGGCACTGTTGACCAGGCCGTCGAGTCCGTCCCACTCGTGACCAATCCGGTCGAACAGCGCGGTCAACGCCGGACCGTCGGTGACATCGAGCGCCTGCGTCAGCACCGCGCCACCATAACCCGTGGACTTCGCGGCGGCCTCGAGGGTGTGGGCCGCCGACTCGAGTCGACCGGCATCGCGGCCACAGATCGCCACCCGCGCGCCGCGAGTGATCAGGTGTTCGGCGGTGGCCAGCCCGAGCCCGGCCGAACCGCCGGTGATCAGGACGCGCAGGCCCGCGTACTCGGGCGGGACCGGGTGAGTGGGAGTCGGGGCGTTCACAGGGAGACCTTTCGTTCACGGCGATCCGCGTTGAGGTGCGGGGCCGGTGCCAGCGTGACGTGACGACGGTTGAGCTGACCCACCGAGGTCACGCCCAGCAGTCGCAGGTGGTGATCGAGACCCCGGCGGAAGATCTCGATGGCGTGGGCCGCGCCGCGCTCCCCACCGACCATGAGGCCGTAGAGGTAGGGCCGCCCGACGAGGACCGCCGTGGCACCCAGCGCGATCGCGGCGGCGATGTCGGAGCCCTCGCGCACCCCGCTGTCGAGGAACACCGCGGCCTGCCCGCCGATGGCCTGGGCGACCGGCTCGAGCACGTCGAGCGGGGCCACGGTCCGATCCAGTTGCCGCCCGCCGTGATTCGAGACGACGACGCCGTCGGCGCCGAGCTCCACCGCGCGGCGCGCCAGGTCGGCGTCGAGGATGCCCTTGACGACCAGCGGCCCGTCCCAGCGCTCCCGCACCCACGCAATCTCGTCGAAGGTGAAGTCGGCTCCGGAGATGGCCTTGAGCCCCTGCCACATGTCGCCGTGGCCGTCGATCGGAAACGACGCCAGCCCCAGCGGTTCGGCGCGCAGGAACCGTGTGGCCCATCCGGGGTGACGCGCGATCTGCAGCAGTTCCCGCGGGCGAATCCGAGCCGGGATCGTGAAGCCGTTCCGGGTGTCCCGGCGTCGATCACCGGTGGTGGGCGTGTCGACCGTGACGACGAGGGTGCGATACCCCGTGGCTGCGGCGCGGGCCATGAGGTCGACCGCTCGGGCACGGTCGCGGAGCACGTAGAGCTGGAACCACCGGTCGGCGTCCGGCGTCGCGGCAGCCACGTCCTCGATCGAGGTGGTGGCCGGCGTGGAGAGGGTGTAGGGGATGCCGGCGTGCGCGGCGGCCCGCGCCACGGCCAACTCACCGTCGGTGTGGGACATGCGGGTGAAGCCGGTCGGACCCATGATCAGGGGCAGGGCCACCCGGCGACCGAAGATCTCGGTGGAGAGGTCGATCGGTACTCGGGCCGTGGCGGCCAGCGGGCCGGGGTGGTGGTGGATCCGATCGAAGGCGGCCAGTGCGCGATCACGGCTGGCCTCGGTGCCGGCCGCGCCATCGACGAACTCGAAGACAGGGCGGGGGACCCGAACGCGCGCCGTCTCACGTAGGTCGTCGATGGTCAGGCAGCGGCGCAGCGCCCGTTCGACCGGATCACGCGGCGGCGGGGTGAGATCGACCATCTCCCACGCACGACGGATGCTCTCCACGAGGGACGGACGGTTCGGTGGGTGGTTCACGCGGCAATGCTCCTCATTGAGTGGTCTGCCGGACAGTGTGGCAGGGTGATTCCACGAAGGAACATTGACCATCGCGAGAATCTGGGGGGGTGATTTCGTGGAAACCACAAGACGATCGCCGATCATCGAAGGTCTGCTGGACGAGGTCGAGGCGGAATCGGATGACCTCATCGACCGCGTGGTGGCGGCCATTCGCCGGGAGACACCAGCCCTGCGCACCGTCCCGTACGAACGACACCGGGCGGACAGCGTGGTCGGTATCCGATCCTTCCTGGCCGGTCTGCGCAGCGGGAGGGGCGCCGACGAGGCCCACGTGCAGCACGCTTTCGACCTCGGCCGGGACCGCTCCCGAGACGGCGTCCCGCTGTCCGACGGGATTCAGGCCTACCACGTTGCCTATCGGGAGATCTGGGGCCACCTGCTCGACCGTGCCAGGGCCCAGGGGCCGCACGCAGTGGTCGAGTTGGCGCAGGAGGTCAACGTGCTCTGGGAGACCTCCCACCGGCTCAGCCTCGCCTTCAGCACGGCTCACACCGCCGAGGTCGCGCGAATGGAGGCCGGACGCGCGGGGCTGCGCAGCCGGCTCGTGACGTTGCTGACGGAGGGCGGTCAGAGCGGCCTGCTCGCATCGGTGGCGACGGCACTGGACTTCGACATCAAGGGCGACTTCGTCGTGATCGTCTCCCAGCCCACGTCGGTCGGGGTCATCGACGTACTTCACGATCGGCTGGGCGCTGGGGAGCGGGCGCACGCGGCACTGGACACGCAGGAGCGGGTCGTCCTCGTCGGTCAGGGCATCGATGCCGGGTGGGCGGCGCAGATCGTGCAGGAAACGACCGGAGGTCGCGTGGGCCAGGGTGTGGAGCGTCGTGGGCTGGCCGGGGCCGCGCGCAGCCTGGTCGACGCCACGCTGGCTCTGGCCTGGGTCACCCCGGAGCAGCCGGTGGTCGAGTTTGCGCAGGTGTGGCCGCTCGCGATCCTCGGCGCGGAGGCGGACCCGATCGAACCGCTCATGCACGGCGCGGTCGAGACGGCGGCCGCACACCCCCACCTCGCCGAGGCCGTCCGGGCATTCGGGCAGTCACGATTCTCCGTCGCCGCTGCCGCACGCGCCCTGCACGTTCATCCCAACTCCGCGAAGTACCGCCTTGAGCGCTGGGCGGCCCTCACCGGATGGGACGCCTTCACGCCCGAGGGATTGATCGCCTCGCTGGTCGCCATCGGACTGGCCGGTCCGTCCGGCGGCGAGGCGAGTTCTCCGGCGGCACTCAAGGGGTCGGCCAGTCACGCAGATCGGCGACCAGCGGGGGCAGGGCCAGCACGAGCAGCAGCACCGCGGCCGGCACCAACGTCACGAAACCCACCACGAGGTACCCCGCGGCGCCGATGACACCGCCCAGGAAGAACAACGAGACCAGCGTCAGGTGGTGGCGCAACTGCTCGGTGTTCGCGACGACGGGCGGCAGGTCGGCGCGCCGCGGTCGGTAGAGCGCCTTGCCGAGCTCGATCCCGATGTCGGTCACCATCCCGGTGATGTGCGTCGTGCGGATGCGCGCCTGCGACGCCTTCGTCACCAGGGCGTTCTGCAGACCCATGGTGAAGCACAGCACCGGGATGAACAGCCACGCCCGGTGTGACCAGGTCACGGCATCGGCCAACAGCCCGAAGAGCAGCACGACCGAGGCCTCCAGCACGAGCACACTGGCATACTTGCTGCGCAACTGACGCCGCCGACCCCAGTTGAAGAGGATCGCGCACGTCGCCGATCCGACGACGAAGCTGACGATGGCCACCACCGAGATGCCGACCAACCCGAGGTCACCGAGCACGAGATGGTCCGCCAGCGCCGCGGTCAGCCCGGTCATGTGGGAGGTGTACGTCGCCGTAGCGACGAACCCGACGGAGTTCAGCACCCCCGCGTGCAGCGCGAGAAAGTTGGCCAAGTGCAGGTTGCGTCGGGGAGTGCGGGTCGGCCCGGCGATGAACCGCAACCGACGCCAGGTGCCGGTCAGGGTGTTCATGGAGTCACTCTGACACGTCGGGAGGGGCGCTCGCCCCGGGGTCTGCCGCTGGTCGGGGCGCGCCCACATCGATACCCTCGACAGCATGGCGACTCTCGATGATGTCCGTCGCATTGCCCTCGCGCTCCCCGAGGTGACCGAAGCCCCGTCCTACGACGGCCAGATCGCGTGGAAGGTGCGGAACAAGTCCTTCGTCTGGGAACGGCCACTCCGGCGCCGAGACCTCGAGGAGTTGGGCGACGACGCTCCGGCGGGCGAGATCATGGGTCTTCGCGTGGCCGACCTCGACGCCAAGGACGAACTGCTGCTCGCCGAGCCCGACCTCTTCTTCATCACGTCGCACTTCGAGGGCTACCCGGCCGTGCTGCTGCGCCTCGACCGGATCGCCGTGGACGAGTTGACCGAGGTCGTCACCCAGGCCTGGTTCGACCGGGCGCCGAAACGACTGGCGGCCGCGCACCGGGCCACGCTGCCCGCGTCGGATGATTGAGGTATGACGCACCCCACCGACCCCGGCCCGCCCCGACTGCACGCGTCACGACGCTCCGCCGTGGCGTCGTTCGAGGTGATGGACATCCTCGACCGCGTGGCCGTGCTGCGCTCCGAAGGCCGTGACGTCATCTCGCTCTGTGCGGGGGAGCCGTCGCAGGGCGCGCCGTCGGCGGTGTCGGCGGCCTCCGAGGCGCTGCACGCGTCCCGTCGCGCGTTGACGTACACGTCGGCCCTGGGGATCCGGGAGTTGCGTGCCGAGATCGCGCAGCACTACGGCCGCTGGTACGGGCTGGATCTGGCGCCGGAGCAGGTCGGCATCACCACCGGGTCGTCGGGCGCGTTCCTGCTGGCGTTCCTCGCCGCCTTCGACGCCGGGGACCGCGTGGCGCTGGCCCGACCCGGGTACCCCGCGTACCGCAACATCCTGCAGGCCCTCGGGTGCGAGGTCGTCGAAATCGAGTGTGGGCCTGACGTGCGTTTCCAACCGACACCTGAGTTGCTCGACGCCGCGCACGACGGAGCGCCGTTGGCGGGGCTCGTGCTGGCGTCGCCGGCCAATCCGACGGGCACGATGGTCGATCGCGCCGAGCTGACCGCGGTGGCGCAGTGGTGTGCCGCGCACGGGGTGCGTCTGGTCAGCGACGAGATCTACCACGGCGTGACCTACCCGGAGCCTGGCGGCGCCGATCCGCGCGGGGTGTGTGCGTGGGAAATCGACGAGTCCGCCATCGTCATCTCGTCGTTCTCGAAGTACTGGGGCATGACCGGGTGGCGGCTGGGATGGATGCTGCTGCCCGAGGACCTCGCCAGGCCGGTCGATGCCCTCGCCGGGAACCTCGCGCTGTCACCGCCCACGCCGGCGCAGCAGGCGGCGATCGCCGCGTTCACACCCGAGTCGTATGCCGAATGTGACGCTGCAGTGGCCGGGTTCGCCGCAACGCGAGAACTGTTGCTGGACAACGCCGCTCGGCTCGGGTGGGGCACCGCCGCGCCCGCTGACGGGGCGTTCTACTACTACGCCGACCTCGGCGACGACGTGCTTTCCCACTGGTCGACGTCGTCGGCCTACTGCGCGGCGCTGCTCGAGGAGGCCGGGGTCGCGTTGACCCCCGGCGTCGATTTCGACGAGGTGGGCGGACGGCGCTCCGTGCGGTTGAGCTTTGCAGCGGGTCGCGCGGCGGTGGCCGAGGCGATCGAGCGGATCGTGGAGTTCCAGTCGCGCTGATCGCCCTCGGCCGTCACGCCTCGGGCCGCCCTACTCCGCGGCGTCGGGGTTCTGCGCCCACAGGTCGGGGCCGAAGACCTCGTACTTGATGCGCTCGGGGGAGACACCGCGACCGATGAGCTGCTTGCGCATGGCGTTCATGAACGGCAGCGGGCCGCACATGAAGACCGTCGAGTCGGCCGGGACGTCGGCATCGGTGAGGTCCATCAGACCGGACTTCGCCGGGTGCAGCGTCGGCGCGCTCTCGGCGTCCTCCTCGTACCAGTTCTGGGCCTTGGCGTCCTCCATCGACAGGACCTGGCGGCGCAGGGTGGCGTAGAGCGGGTGCGTGTCGTGCGAGCGGTCGGCGTGGAACAGACGCACCGTGCGGTGGGGCTGGCGCCGGTTGAGGTCCTCGAGGATCGCGGCGACCGGCGTGATGCCGATACCGGCGGAGACGAGCACGATCGGGCCCTCGGAATCGTCGAGGACGAGATCTCCGGCCGGTTGTGAGACGTCGAGGATCGTGCCCGGCTGGGCATGGTCGGCCAGCCAGTTCGAGACCTGGCCATCCGGAGTCCCGTCGACGCCCCGCACGCGCTTGATCGTCACCTGGAGGGCATCGCCCCGCGGTCCGGAACTGATCGTGTACTGGCGGGGCTGGCGCTCGCCGTCGGGCAGATCCACCGCGATGGCGACGTACTGGCCGGTCTCGTGCGGGGGAGTCTGACCCGAGACGGGGCTGAGCACGAGGGTGAAGATGTCCGCGCTCTCCTCGTGGCGCTCGACGACGCGGTACTGACGCCAGGGGTGCTCCGGGTCGGTCCCGCCGAGGGCGTACAGCTTGGCCTCCTCGGCGATCAGGGCACAGCCGAAGAGCCAGTAGACCTCGTCCCACGCGGCCGCGATCTCGGGCGTGACCGCGTCGCCGAGGACCGTGCCCACTGCCTTGAGCAGGTGGTGGCCGACGATGGTGTACTCCTGCGCCTTGATGCCCAGCGAGACGTGCTTGTGCGCGATGCGCTGCATGACCGGGGTGAAGTCCGGCGCGTCGGGGTCGATGAGGTTGACCGCGTACGCCACCACCGAGGCCGCCAACGCCTTGGGCTGCTCACCAATGGCCTGGTTGGCCTTGTTGAACACCCGCATCAGTTCCGGATGCGCTTCGAACATGTCCGGGTAGAACACCTTGGTGATCGCTTCGGCGTTCTCGGCGACAACACCGGCGGTGGCCTTGACAACGGCCTCGGACGCGGGGGAGAGCTTCATGCTGCTGCCCTTCTGGGGGGAGGGGTGTGACGATCTCGGAACCTAGCGGCGCCGATTCACCGGTGTCCGCCCTTTGGCGATGGCCGCGAGATTCGTCACACGGGACCCGATCGCCTCCTCAGCCGAGCATGTCCTCCACCAATCGACGAACCTCGGTGCCGTACAACTCGATCGAGCGCATCATGGCCGCGTGCGGCAAGGTGCCGACTGAATACTTGAGGTCGAACCGCACGGCGTCGAGATCGGCGCGGTGTTTGACGATCTTGCGCGCGACCGTTTCGGGGGAACCGACGTAGTACGCGCCGTCCGGGCCGCACCCGGCGTCGAAGGCCGCGCGCGAGAGCGGGGGCCAGCCGCGCTCCGCTCCGATACGGGCGTGGTTGGCGGCCTGGGCCGGGAAGAACTCCTCGCGCGCCTGCTCGTCGGTGGCAGCGACGTGTCCGGGGGAGTGCCAGGCCACGGGCAGCGGGTCCTTGCCGAACTCCGCCAGGGCGCGGCGGTAGTAGGTGGCGAAGGCGCCGAACTGGGCCGGGTCGCCGCCGATGATGGCGAAGATGACCGGCAGGCTGTAATGCGCGGCCCGCACGACCGAGGCCGGTGTGCCACCCACGGCGATCCACGCCGGCAGGCGGCCACCCTCGGTCTTCGGATAGACCTCGAGCCCGTCGATCGCCGGGCGCAGACCACCCTCCCAGTGGATCGGCCCCTCGGCCTGTAGACGCGTGAAGAGTTCGAGCTTCTGCTCGAAGAGCTCCTCGTACTGATCCAGCGGCAGCCCGAACAACGGGAACGACTCGATGAACGACCCGCGCCCGAGAATGACCTCGGCCCGCCCTCCGGAGAGGGCGTCGACCGTGGCGAACCGTTGGTAGACACGCACCGGGTCATCGGAGGAGAGCACGGTCACCGCGCTCCCGAGCCGGATGTTCTCGGTGCGCGTGGCGATGCCGGCCAGGACCGTCTCCGGTGTCGAGATGGCAAAATCGTCGCGGTGGTGCTCGCCCAGGCCGATGAAGTCGAGCCCGACCTCGTCGGCGAGCACCGCCTCGGCGACGACATTGCGGATGACCTGCGCGGCGGAGAGATCCCGACCGTCCTCGCCGGGGTAGATGTCGCCGAAGGTGTTGAGGCCCAGTTCCACGATCTGCTCCTTGACGTTGAGGGGGTCCTGCTCGATTCTTGCCGATTATCGGGGTGCACGGGGTGGCTGCTAGCATGGTCCGATGCCGTAGATCGGCCGCGGATCCCAGAGCCCCGGTGAACCAGCCCGGGCGCGCCGCGCAACAACGCAGTGAAGGAGTAGCACACGTATGCCGCTGACGACTGAGGTCAAGAAGCAGATCATGACCGAGTACGCCACCACCGAGGGCGACACCGGCTCCCCCGAGGTGCAGATTGCGCTCCTCACCCAGCGCATCAAGGACCTGACCGAGCACTCGCGTCAGCACAAGCACGACCACCACAGCCGCCGCGGTCTGCTGCTGCTCGTCGGTCGTCGTCGCCGCCTGCTGCGCTACCTCGAGTCGATCGACATCGAGCGCTACCGTTCGCTGATCAAGCGACTCGGCCTGCGCCGCTGATTGTCAGCGAAGGGAGCGGTTTCCCACCTCGGGGAACCGCTCCCTTCGCTGTGTCGCCGCGACTCACCGTCTGCGTGAGGTGCGGCGACGCTGCCGTATACGGCAGAGTGGGAACCGTTTGATGTGGTTCGCCACGCCCGGCCGGCGCTCGCGTCGACCTGCTTACCGATGGAGACCCGTGCACAACGACGATGCACGAGGTTCAAATGAAGAGAAGGAGGGCCCATGGAGGGTCCAGACATCCAGTTCGCCGAAGCCGTCATTGACAACGGTTCGTTCGGCACCCGCACGGTCCGGTTCGAGACCGGGCGCCTGGCCAAGCAGGCCGGCGGAGCCGTGGCGGCCTACCTCGACGGCGAGACCATGCTGCTGTCGACCACGACGGCCAGCAAGCAGCCCAAGGACCAGTTCGACTTCTTCCCGCTGACGGTGGACGTCGAGGAGCGCATGTACGCCGCGGGCAAGATCCCCGGCTCGTTCTTCCGCCGTGAGGGTCGGGCCAGCACCGACGCCATCCTCACCTGCCGTCTCATCGACCGCCCGCTGCGCCCGACCTTCCGCAAGGGCCTGCGCAACGAGGTCCAGGTCGTCATCACGGTCATGGCCCTGCACCCGGACCACCAGTACGACGTCGTGGCGATCAACGCCGCGAGTGCCTCCACGCAGATCTCCGGACTGCCGTTCTCGGGCCCGGTCGGAGCGACGCGCGTCTCCCTCATCGACGGCCAGTGGGTCGCCTTCCCGAACTTCAGCGACATCGAGCGCTCGACGTTCGACATGGTCGTGGCCGGCCGCATCGCCGGTGACGACGTCGCGATCATGATGGTCGAGGCCGAGTCCACGGAGTCGACCTGGAACCTCGTCAAGAGCGAGGGCAAGCAGGCTCCGACCGAGGAGATCGTCGCCGAGGGCCTCGAGGCATCGAAGAAGTTCATCCGGGTGCTGTGCGAGGCGCAGGCCGAGCTGGCCGCGAAGTCCGCCAAGGAGGTCGAGGAGTTCCCCGTCTTCCTCGACTACGAGGACGATGTGCTCGCTGCCGTCGAGGCGTTCGCCGCCGACGAGTTGACCACGATCCTGTCGATCGCGGGCAAGCAGGAGCGCGAGGAGCGCCTCGACGCCTACAAGGCCGAGGTCAAGACGGCCCTCGCCGGCACCGCCGAGGAGCCCAAGGAGTTCGCCGGTCGCGAGAAGGAGATCTCCGCGGCCTACCGCACGGTGCAGAAGCAGGTCGTGCGTCGGCGCATCCTCGTCGACGGCGTGCGCATCGACGGCCGTGGTCTCAAGGACATTCGTGCCCTCTCGGCCGAGGTCGAGGTGCTGCCGCGCGTGCACGGCTCCGCGTTGTTCGAGCGTGGCGAGACCCAGATCATGGGTGTCACGACGCTGAACATGCTCAAGCTGGAGCAGCAACTCGACACGCTCTCGCCGGTGACGCGCAAGCGCTACATGCACAACTACAACTTCCCGCCGTACTCGACTGGTGAGACCGGTCGCGTTGGAGCGCCGAAGCGTCGCGAGATCGGTCACGGCGCCTTGGCCGAGCGGGCCCTGATGCCGGTGCTGCCGACCCGCGAGGAGTTCCCCTACGCGATCCGTCAGGTCTCCGAGGCGCTGGGCTCCAACGGCTCGACGTCCATGGGTTCGGTGTGTGCCTCGACCCTGTCGCTGCTCAACGCCGGTGTGCCGCTGCGCGCTCCCGTTGCCGGTATCGCCATGGGTCTGGTCTCGGACGAGGTCGACGGTGAGGCCCGCTACGCGGCGATGACCGACATCCTCGGTGCGGAGGACGCGTTTGGCGACATGGACTTCAAGGTCGCCGGCACCCGCGAGTTCGTCACCGCGATCCAGCTCGACACCAAGCTCGACGGCATCCCCGCCTCGGTGCTGGCCGGTGCGCTGACCCAGGCTCGCGACGCGCGTCTGCACATCCTCGACGTGATGAACGAGGCCATCGACGCTCCGGACGAGATGGCCCCGACTGCCCCGCGGATCATCACCGTCCAGGTCCCGGTCGACAAGATCGGTGAGGTCATCGGCCCGAAGGGCAAGATGATCAACCAGATCCAGGAGGACACCGGCGCCGACATCACCATCGAGGACGACGGCACCGTCTTCATCGGTGCGGCCGATGGTGAGTCGGCGGAGGCGGCGCGCAACGCGGTCAACGCCATCGCCAACCCGCAGATGCCGGAGATCGGTGAGCGCTTCCTGGGCACCGTCGTCAAGACGACGACGTTCGGCGCGTTCATCTCGCTCATGCCGGGCAAGGACGGTCTGCTGCACATCTCCGAGGTGCGCAAACTCGTCGGCGGCAAGCGCATCGACGCGGTCGAGGACGTGCTGGGGGTGGGCCAGAAGGTCCAGGTCGAGCTCAAGGAGATCGACCCGCGCGGCAAGCTCTCCCTCGGTGCGGTGCTGACCGAGGAGCAGGAGGCGGCGCTGCAGGAGTCTGGCGGTGCCGGTGGTGGCGACCAGGGTGACGGTGAGTCGGGGGAGTTCGGCGATCGTCGCTCCGGTGGTGGTCGCAACCGTCGTCGTCGCGCCCCGCGTCGTGACGGGGAGTCCCGTGACGGCGGTGCCGAGGGCGGCGAGTCCTCGGAGGGCTGATCGCCTCGTCTGACCAACCAACAGTGGCCCGACACCCGGATGGGTGTCGGGCCACTGTGGCGTTCTGCGGGCCGTGGGCCCGGTGCCGCTACCCGATCAGGTCAGGCGGCGCGGCGGTGAGACTGCGGAGAGCCGAGGGTCCAGCGCATCTCCAGCCGAACTCCGCCGTCGTGGGTCGGCACTGTGACCCAGTGGCACTGCGGGCGCAGACGGGTCTGCGCCGCCTTCTGGCGGAACTTCATGTTGGTGGCCTTCATTGTGCGCACCTCCTTCTTTCGTTAACTCCACCGTAGCAGAAAGTGAACAAAAGGTGAACGACAAAGGATGCAACGGTTAACGAGTCGTACATACGTATCATTGTGTGTGGGCGTGGATCGCCGGCGCCGCGTGACTAGGCTGACGCCATGACGACGAAGGTTGCGGTGATCGGTGCGGCCGGCCGAATGGGTGCCACGGTGTGTGACGCGGTTGAGGCTGCCGATGGGCTCGAGCTCGTGGGCCGGTTCGATGTCGGAGACGAGTTGGGTGACCTCGGTGGGGCCGATGTCGTCGTCGAGTTCTCGGTGCCGGATGCGTCACCGACCAATGTCGCCCACTGCGTGTCGCGCGGGGTGCATGTCGTCGTGGGTACCACCGGGTGGAACGAGGAGCGCTTGGCGGTGCTGCGCGAGCAGGTGGCGGCGCAGCCCGGCGTCGGGGTGCTCATCGCGCCGAACTTTGCCATCGGCGCGATCCTCATGATGAAGTTCGCCGAGCAGGCTGCGCGGTTCTACGAGTCCGTCGAGGTCATCGAGCTGCACCACCCGAACAAGGTGGACGCACCCTCGGGCACGGCGGCGCGCACGGCAGACCTCATCGGAGCGGCGCGTGAGGCGGCTGGCCTGGGACCGGTGCCGGATGCGACGACGCAGGATCCGGACGGGGCTCGCGGCGCGCGGGTGCACGGGGTGCCGACGCATGCGGTGCGATTGCGTGGGCTGGTGGCACACCAGGAGGTGCTCTTCGGGGCCGAGGGCGAGATGCTGACGATCCGCCACGACTCGTTCGATCGCGTGTCGTTCATGCCCGGTGTCGTCGCCGGCGTGCGCGCGGTGGCAGACCACCCCGGCGTCACCGTCGGCCTGGAGCACTTCCTCGGCCTCTGAGGCCTGGGCTCCCCGCCGGGGTCCTCACTTTCGTGCAGATACCGCAACGGTTGTGAGGACCCTGACCCCGGTCAGGCTGCCTCGGCCGGCGAAAGCCTCAGACCGCGAGCGACTTGGTCCATGAAGCGTCCGGGCTCAAGTCGCAGCCCCAACAGCGGGATCCGCAGGACGCGGGATGTGCCGAGGACCAACTCGTTGGCGCGCAAGGCGTCATCGGTGGGGTTGAGGCCCAAGAGGTGGTGCCCGCCATCGATCTCCACGACCAGCCCTTTCCACTCAACGTCAAGGTAGACCCTGCCGGAGGGGCCGGTCTTCACGCTCTGTCGTGATGGAACGGGCAGGCGATACCGGCGGCACCACGTGGCGAACTCCAGTTCACCCAGCGAGTGTGCACCGTCGCAGACGTCAGCGATGATGTGGTCGAGAACTTCGCGACGCCGTGATCGGGCGACCGTGCGCCACACGGTCAGCAGGCGCTGCGGCGGAACCAGCCGTTGCTGCACAGGCAGGCAAATCAGCAGGGCAGCTTGTCGATCCGTTACCGCCCACTCTGCCGCATGAATCGTCGCCCACTCCGGCGCGATCCTGGGCACGCCAGCGGCTATGAGCCGCTCAAGTTGCCGTCGCTGGTGGGTGGTCACTCCCTCCAACTGTCGGACCGAGGCCGATCTCGGCAGGCTGATATCGATCGTGCTCGGTTCGAACCCCTTCATGCCCTGCGCCACCAGGGCTGCCGGCCCGTCGAGAACCGCTCTCGGACCGGACTCCCAAACGGCGCGCCAGTGGTGTGCGACTGGCTCGGCTGTCACGGCGAGGATCCGCACGGTGTGGATTCCCCAACGAGCCCAGCGGCCAGCCAGGATCTCGGACCGGACATCGAATCGCGACACACCGTGAGCGCGCAGATTCTTCCGGTGAACCACACCGCCGTGATCTCGCGCCAACCGTTCAGCAACAGCAGTTCTCTGGATGCGTTCCATGGACCGCATTCTGTGGCGGCCGCCGCGGCGCCGAACAGCCACCACCGCCGCCCTGTGGACAGGCACCACCGTTGGCTCGTCCTTGTGGACATGGACTGGAGGCTGTCGCGGTCCTCACAAACGTTGCGGTTATCGCACGAAAGTGAGGACGGTGCGGGGCCCTTGCCCTGTCAGGGGCGCCAGGTGAGGTCGGCGGCGGCGAGGGCCTGGTCCAGGATGCCCAGCGCCTTCGGGCCCATCCCGTGCAGCGCGGCGACCTCGGCGCGGTGGTGCTCGGAGAGCTCCTCGACGGTGGTGACGCCCACCTGGGCCAGCGCACGGCCCGCTGGGGCGCTCGTTCGCGGCAGCGGAGTCCCCAACTCGGCCAGGGTCGCGGCGATCCGGCTCTCGTACTCCGCGGCCAACGCCGCCAGATCCGCGCGGTAACGGCTGATGCGGCACCCCCGACCGTTCGGCTTGACGAGGATCCCCTCATCGGTCCAGTGCGGCCGCGCCCGCTCGAGCAGCGGCGCGGGCAGATCCCCGGCGGCGTTCGTCACCCGCCACCACGGCAGACCGCCGGTGTAGTGCGCCATGAACGCGCCGACCTGCCGGGGTCCGATCCCCACGATGGCACCGAGGTCACCGTAGGCCACGACCCGGCCGGGCGGCACCAACTCGACCAGCGTCAGGACCCGCTCGACGGTCAATTCGTTCACCACGACGGGGTCGCGTCAGCCAGCGGGAGCGTCGTCGACCAACCGTGCGGTCAGCCGCACCTCGCGCACGGTGTCACCCGCGGGCGAGACCACCCGATCGCGGTAGGCGCCGTCGGGCTGGATGCCACTGCTGCGCAGGAAGGACTGCACGTCCTCCTGCGTCGTCAGCGCCCACACGCCCAGGCTCGTCGCCCCCGCCTCGCGCAGGATGTCCACGGCCGCGTTGAGCAGCCGCGAGCCGTGCCCCTGCCGACGCGCCGCCGGATGCACCGCGATCGTCGTGATCTCACCGGCCAACTCGTCGGCGTCGGGGTCCTGGCTGGGACCGACCGCGACGAACCCGACGACCTGCTGGCCCAGGCACGCCACGAGCAGCGTCCAGACACCCTCCGGCGGGTTGCTCAGCGATTCACGCCACGGACCGGCGAACGCCTGCGGCTCGAAGGTTGCGAGCACTTCGGCCGGGACGATCTCGGCGTAGCTGTCGCGCCACACCTCCGACTGCACCAGACCGACTGCCGGAGCGTCGTTGACGCGTGCCCGGCGCACACTCGCATCCGGCACCGGACCGGCGACATGCCCGTGACCGTGACCGTCGTGCCCTGCGTGATCGTGCCCCGCGTGATCGTGCCCCGCGTGATCGTGCCCCGCGTGACCGTGCCCCGAGTGACCGTGCGAATCGCTCATCGGCCGTTGAACTCCGGCGTGCGTCGCTCGCCGAACGCCCGCTGCCCCTCGGCGAGGTCCTCACTCGCCCAGGCCCGGTGGAACGCCGCCTCGTAGGCACTGATGTCCTCCGGCAGCGCGTGGTGGTCGAACCCGACCTTGGACCCGCTCTGGCTCAACGGCGCCAGCGGCACGGCCCGCGCCGCCAGCGCTATCGCATCCTCGAGCGTGCCGCGCTTCTGCGCGAACCCGAGACGCCAGGCATCGTCGGCGGTGAGCACCTCGGCGGTGAGCACCATGTGCCGTGCGGCACCCTCACCCCAGAAGCGGGTCAGACGGTCGATCGTCCAGTGGTTGACCATGAGCCCGAGCTTCGAGACCGGCACCGCGAACTTCGCCGAGTCCGCGACGACGCGCAGGTCACACCCGACGGCCAGCTGCATGCCCAGGCCCATGCAGGAGCCCTCGATGGCGGCGATGGTCGTCACCGGCACGGACGCGAAGTGCTCCAGCACCTCGGCGAGTCGCTCGGTGAACGACACGTCCTCGAGCTCCTTGAGGTCGGCGCCGGCGCAGAAGTGACCCCCCGAACCGGTGATGACGATCGCGCGCGCCCCGTCGTCGAGCGAGCCCACGACGGCGTCGTGCACGTCGTTGAGCAGGTCGAGGTTGAGCGCGTTGCGGCGCTCGGGTCGGTCGATGGTGATGACGGAGACACGGTCATTGAGGCTGCGGAGGATCGGCACGTGCCGACTCTACCCACCGTCGCCCACGGTGCTCCGATCGCGCGTGGCGTCAGCGCACCGGGCCCGGCCATGGTTACTCTGACCTCGTGTCACTCCTGTCACCTGTGCATCACGCGCGGCCGAGGTTCCGGCCGCTGACGGTGCGTGCGGTCGAGCAGGTCGCCGAGGCGGCGGTCGCGATCACCTTCGACGTGCCCGACGACTGGAGTGCGGAGTTCCTCGAGTTCACCGCCGGGCAGCACGTGACGCTCTCGGCGACGATCGACGGTGAGCGCGTCCGGCAGTCCTACTCCATCACCTGGTCCCCGGAGCGCGCCCAGCGCGAGCAGGCCCTGCGGATCGGCGTGGCGCTGGTCCCCGGTGGCCGCATGTCGACGTGGCTGAACACGCAGGTCGCACCCGGCGACGTCATCGACGTGCTCGCCCCGATGGGGGAGTTCACCTACACCCCGGCGCCCGAGACCGAGCGCCTCCATGTCGCCGTCGCCGGCGGCTCGGGGATCACCCCCGTGCTCTCCATCATCACGACGGCTCTGGCGGCCGAGCCGACCTCTCGCTTCACCGTCCTGTACGGCACACGGAGCCGGGCGGCAGCGATGTTCGATGCCGAACTGTCCGCGATGGCGGAGCAGTACACCCCCCGGCTGCGCATCATCCCGGTGCACTCGCAGGAGGCCAGCGAGGATGTCCTCCTGGGCCGGATCGAACCCGACCTGCTCGACGCGCTCATCGAGGGCATCGCGCCCGTCGCCGATGTCGACGACTGGTGGCTGTGCGGTCCGGAGGGTCTGGTCGACGCGGTCACCGGCTGGTTGCAGCGTCACCGGGTGCCGGCGCAGCGGGTGCACCACGAGGTCTTCCACACCGTCCACCACTCGGCCTGAGCGCGGCGGAGCGTCGTACGGCCGGCCGTGTCAGGGGGTCACCACCGCGGCGAGCCATAGCGCCACTCCGGCACCCAGGCACGCCGTCAGTAGGCTCGTGAACGTGCCGATGATGAATCGCTCGCCCGCGGCTCCGTTCGGGGACTTGAGGTCGGCGTAGCGCCCGAGCCCCTTGATCGCCAACACCACGGCGATGCCCTCGGGCCACCCCAGCAGGAGCGTCGTGAACACGGCGATCCGTTCGAGCGCGCCGACCCACGTGCCCCCGCGCAGCAGGTCACCGGCGCCCGTCAGGGCATGACCGCCGGCGTCGCGGTCGACCAGTCGGAACACCCCGGTGGTGACCACACCGCCGAGCGCGACGCAGACCAGGCCCACCGCGGTCGCCACGAGGACCGACACCCATGACAGGTGGTCGAGGATGGTCATGACGCACTCCTGAGCAGGTCGTGGGACAGGGCGATGACGGCCAGCCCATCGCTGCGGATGCGCTGCGAGACGGCCGAGGGCGAGATGCCCTCCGCCGCCGCGATGCGCACCTGGGCCTCGCCCGTCATCAACCGGCGGAGGATGCGCACGGACCGTTCATCACACGATCCCAGCAGATGGTCCTGACAACGGAGCGCCGCGTTGACGGCTTCCACGGTCGGGCCGCCGGCTCCGTCGTCACCTTCGGCTGCGGCGTACGCCGTTCGGGTCAGGCGCAACGCGGCCTTCTCCTCGTCGTCGTGCACCTCGGTGATCGCCCGGCGGGCCGCCCACCACCCGGGCCCGTCGCTGGTGGCGTCGTCGAGTTGGGTGACCGGACCCCACCCCACACCATGGCGCACGTCGATGCCCGGTGCGAGGTGCAGGCGCAGCGTCATGGCCGCGTGGAGCGCCTGCCCCACCGTGGCGAAGGTGCCCTGGTACTCGTCTCCGAGCACGATGTGCAACGGGCGGGTGGGGCGCACCTCGGCGTTGACGTGCTCGATCGCCGCGACGAGTCGGTCGTGCAGGGCCTCGCGGTCGTCGTGCTCGCGTGAGCGGACCACATCGCCGATCAGCGTGGCGACGGGACCCCCGGTGCTGGGTGACATGGATTCATGTTATCGCTGCATATCTAAAAAATGAAGCAAATTTCTTCACTGAAGAAGCCATAAATGAAGCGATGTGGTTGATCTGGCGAGAATGAAGCGGGGCTACCGACGCTCGTACAGCACGAACTCCACACCCGGGCCCTCGACGGACTCGCCGGGCCGGCGCGAGATCTCGCGCCACACTGCTCCGTCGATCGCCGGGAACGTCACCGAGCCCTCGGGTTCGAGATCGACCTGCGTGATGTTCAACCGGTGCGCCATCGGCATCGCCTCGCGGTACACCTCTCCGCCACCGACGACGAAGACCTCCTCACCCGACCCGGCCAGCATCAGGGCCTCGCCGAGCGAGTGTGCGACCTCGACATCGGCGTGGTGCCACGCGGTGTTGCGGGTGATGACGACGGTGTGTCGGCCCGGCAGGGCGCGGCCGATCGACTCGAACGTGCGCCGGCCCATGACGATGGCATGCCCCATCGTCGTCTCCTTGAAATGGCGCAGGTCCTCGGGGAGGTGCCAAGGCATCGTCGTGCCGTCGCCGATGACGCCGTTGCGCGCGACCGCGGCCAGCAGGGTGATCGTCGTCATGTCGTTCTCCGTTTCACGAGCCGAGTTCGCGCCGCGATGTCACACCGCGACGGGGGCCTTGATGGTCGGGTCCGCCTCGTACCCGACCAGGTCGAAGTCGCCGAGGTCGTAGGCGTCGATCGACACGCGCGGGGTGATCCGCATGGTCGGCAGCGGCTTCGGCGTGCGGGTCAACTGCTCGCGCACCTGGTCGAAGTGGTTGGAGTAGATGTGCGCGTCGCCGAAGGTGTGCACGAACTCGCCGGGTTCGAGGTCGGTCTGCTGCGCGACGAGCATCGTCAGCAGGGCGTACGCCGCGATGTTGAACGGCACGCCGAGGAAGATGTCGGCACTGCGCTGGTAGAGCTGGCAGCTCAGCTTCCCGCGGGCACCGTCCACGCCGGGCGTGACGTAGAACTGGAACATCGTGTGGCACGGCGGCAGGGCCATGTCATCGACGTCGGCGACGTTCCAGGCCGAGACGATGTGCCGCCGGCTGTCCGGGTTGGTGCGGATCGACTCGATGACCTTGGTGATCTGATCGATCGACTCGCCGCTGGGCGTGGGCCAGGAGCGCCACTGGTGGCCGTAGATCGGGCCGAGGTCGCCGTTATCGTCGGCCCACTCGTCCCAGATGGAGATGTTGCGCTCGTGCAACCACGCGACGTTCGTGTCGCCGCGCAGGAACCACAGCAACTCGCCGATGATCGAGCGCAGGTGCAGTTTCTTCGTCGTCAGAACGGGGAAACCCGCGGAGAGGTCGAAGCGCATCTGGTGGCCGAAGACCGAGCGGGTGCCGGTGCCGGTTCGGTCGGACTTGTCGCGTCCGTTGGTCATCACGTGATCGAGGAGGTCGAGGTACTGGCGCACGGCGTCGACGCTACCTTGTGTCGAGGGGATACCGTTGGGCTCATGTCTGAAACCCCGTTCGGCCGCGTTCTGACGGCCATGGTGACCCCCATGACCCCTGACGGAGCCATCGATCGGGACGGTGTCGCCTCACTGGTCGAGCACCTCCTGACCACCGGTCACGACGGGATCGTCGTCAATGGCACCACGGGGGAGTCGGCCACCCTGACCTCCGACGAGAGCATCGACATGGTCGCGCTCGTGGCGAAGCAGACCTCCGGTCGGGCCAAGGTCGTTGCCGGAGTCGGGTCGAACAACACCGCGCACAGCGTCGAGATGGCCACCCGCGCCCGCGAGGCCGGCGCCGACGGACTGCTGCTCGTCTCGCCGTACTACAACAAGCCGACCCAGCCCGGGCTCATCGCCCACTGCCGCGCCGTGGCCGACACCACCGACCTCCCGGTGCTGCTCTACGACATCCCCGGCCGCACGGGGATCCCGTTTGCCACCCAGACCCTCATCGAGCTCGCCGCCCACCCCAACATCGTCGCTGTCAAGGACGCCAAGGGTGACCTGTGGGCCGCCAGCGAGGTCATGGCCGCCACCGACTTGCTCTGGTACTCCGGGGCCGACGAGGTCAACCTCGCCCACCTCGCCCAGGGCGCGGTCGGCATCGTCTCGGTGGTCGGCCACGTCGCCGGCAACCGCTACCGGTCGATGCTCGACGCCGTCGACGCCGGCGACCTCCAGGCCGCCCGCGAGGTCCACACCCGCCTCATCCCCGCGGTCAACGCGATCATGACGACGAGCCAGGGCGCGATCATGGCCAAGGCCGCACTCACGCGCCTGGGCATCATCGAGCACGCGACCGTCCGGTTGCCGCTGGTGGAGGGGCCACCAGAGCACCTCGAGGTGCTCGAAGCCGGCCTGACGCAGGCGGGTCTGCTGTGAGCCACCCGCATCCCGAACTCACCACGCCGCCGCCGCTGGCCGACGGTGCTGTCCGGATCGTCGCGCTCGGCGGACTCGGCGAGGTCGGCCGCAACATGGCCGTCATCGAGCACCAGGGGCAGTTGCTCATCGTCGACTGTGGCGTGCTCTTCCCCGACGACTCTCAGCCGGGCATCGACCTGATCCTGCCCGACTTCAGCTACATCAAGGACCGCCTCAACGACGTCCAGGCCGTCATCCTCACCCACGGCCACGAGGATCACATCGGCGCCGTCCCGTACCTGCTCAAGCTCAAGCCGGACCTGCCGCTCATCGGATCACAGTTGACGCTCGCGCTGGTCGAGGCCAAGTGCAAGGAACACCGGCTCAAGCCCTACACGATGTCGGTCACCGAGGGCCAAGAGGAGTCGTTCGGCGTCTTCGACTGCGAGTTCGTCGCCGTCAACCACTCCATCCCCGACGCACTGGCCGTGGCGATCCGCACCGACGGTGGCACGATCCTGCACACCGGCGACTTCAAGATGGACCAGTTGCCCCTCGACGGTCGCCTGACCGACCTGCGTGCTTTCGCCCGGCTCGGTGAGGAGGGCGTGGACCTGTTCATGACCGACTCGACCAACGCCGAGGTGCCCGGCTTCACGCCGCTGGAGAAGGACATCGCCCCGGCGATCGACAAGGTCTTCCGCGACGCCGAGCGACGGATCATCGTGGCCTCCTTCGCCAGTCACGTCCACCGCGTGCAGCAGGTGCTCAACGCCGCCGCCGCGGCCGGTCGCAAGGTGGCCCTGGTCGGGCGCTCGATGGTGCGCAACATGGGGATCGCGGCGGACTTGGGGTACCTCCACGTGCCGCCCGGCGTGCTCGTCGACCTCAAGAAGCTCGACCAACTGCCCGACCACAAGGTCGTGCTCATGTGCACCGGTTCGCAGGGTGAGCCGATGGCCGCGTTGTCGCGCATGGCCAACCGCGACCACCAGATCGAGATCGGCCCGGGCGACACGGTGCTCCTCGCGTCGTCGCTCATCCCCGGCAACGAGCACGCGGTCTACCGGGTCATCAACGGCCTGATGCGCCTCGGTGCCGACGTCGTGCACAAGGGCAACGCCAAGGTGCACGTCTCCGGTCACGCCGCGGCCGGCGAGTTGCTGTACTGCTACAACATCGTCCAGCCCAGTTCGGTCATGCCGGTGCATGGCGAATGGCGTCACCTCGTCGCCAACGCCCAGTTGGCCATCGACACCGGGGTGCCGGAGGACAACGTCGTGCTCGCCGAGGACGGTGTCGTCGTCGACCTCATCGACGGTCGGGCCCGCATCGTCGGAGCCGTGCCGTGTGGGTTCGTCTACGTCGACGGGTCGCGGATCGGCGATGGCGGTGACGTGCTCAAGGATCGGCAGATCCTGCGTGACGAGGGCTTCATCACCGTGGTCGCGGTCATCGATGCAGCGGACGGCAAGATCATCGCCGGCCCGGAGATCACCGCTCGCGGTTTTGCCGAGGACCAGCAGATCTTCGACCAGGTGCGACCCCGCCTCGTCGAGGCCCTCGAGGCGGCGCTGGGCAAGGGCACGACCGATCCGCAGCAGTTGCAGCAGATCATGCGCCGGGCCATCGGCTCCTGGGTCGGCGGCAAGATCCGCCGCCGGCCGATGATCATCCCGGTGGTCATCGAAGCCTGACGAGAGGGTCACGCGGCTCGGTGAGACTCCCGTGCCGCGTGTGCTCCCCGGGGCAGGTGTGACGAACGACTAGTCTGGCTGGCATGGCCAACCGCCCTGACAGTTCGTCGCGCCCGCGCACCGGCGCCCGTGGGTCCACCCGACCCGCGAGTCGGTCGCCGCGGGCCAGTGCCTCCACCAGCAACGCGAAGGGGCGGTCGACGAAGGCCAAGGGCGCCTCGACGCACCACAGCGGGAGCGCCGTGGGGCGGGCCGCCTCGGGCTTGGCCAGCGCCACGGGCGGAGCGGTCCGCAGGATCAGCGCCTCGGCCGACAACATCCCTCGCGAGCACCGCCGCGACGGGTGGGGCATGGTCCTCATCGCGGCCGGCATCGTCGTGGCCGCCCGCGAGTGGTGGGGCCTGCCCGGCCGATTCGGTGAGGCCGTGCACGCCGTCGCGGCCGGCACGGTCGGCCAGTTCGCCTACGCCCTGCCGATCGTGCTCATCCTGCTCGGAGCAACGTTCTTCCGCCAGAGCGATCCCGATGACGCCGCCGACGCTCGGCTCGGGTTCGGCACGGCGTTCCTCACCCTGGCCCTGACCGGCCTGACGCACATCCGCCACGGGCTGCCCACCCCGCCCGAGGGACCGGAGGCGATGCGCGGCGCCGGCGGCATCCTCGGCTTCCTCGCGGCCGACCCGCTCGTCACGGCGGTGACGGTCTGGGGCGCCGTCCCGCTGCTCGCGCTGCTGGGCATCTTCGGCCTGCTCGTGCTCACCGGCACGCCCGTCAACCAGGTTCCCCAGCGGTTCCTGGCCTTCCGCCGCCGACTGTTCGGCCTGCCCGACCCGGAGGAGACCGACGACCTCGGTGACGCGCACGCGGACGCCGCGGGCGACGACGCTCCGGCCCAGGCGGTCAAGCGTCAACGTCGACGCGGTCGCAGGGGCAACGGCGACGTCGATGACGCCGACGTGCTCAAGGACCAGCGCGCCCACGACATCGCCTACGACCAGGCCGCGACCGTCGAGGGCGCGTCGGGTGACAAGGCCAAACGCTCGGCGGCGGCCACATCCACCGAGGAGCCTGAGACCAACCCGGGCCGTTCGGCGATGGAGGTCACCGAGGAACTCGCGCTGCAGCGCGCTGCCGGACCCCGCCCCGGGGAGAAGCGACCCACCGCGCCCGGGGTGCTTGCACCGTCCTCCGAAAAGCCCGTTCTCGAACCCCCGCCGACGACGCAACTGCCGCCTCGCGTGGAGCAACTCGCCCTCGCCGGCGACGTGACCTACACCCTCCCCGACTCGTCGATCCTCAAGCCGGGAGCGCCGCACAAGGAGCGCTCGGAGGCCAACGACCGCGTCGTCGAGGCCCTCACCGCCGTGCTCGACGAGTTCAACATCGACGCCCAGGTCACCGGCTTCCACCGTGGCCCGACGGTGACGCGCTACGTCGTCGAGCTCGGGCCCGGCGTCAAGGTCGAGAAGGTCATCTCGCTGTCGAAGAACATCGCCTACGCGGTGGCCTCGGCCGATGTGCGCATCCTCAGCCCGATCCCGGGCAAGTCGGCCATCGGTATCGAGATCCCCAACGCCGACAAGGAGATGGTCTGCCTCGGTGACGTGCTGCGCAGCCAGGTCGCGCGCGGCAACGACCACCCCATGGTCATGGGTGTCGGCAAGGACGTCGAGGGCGGCTACGTCATCGCCAACCTGGCCAAGATGCCGCACCTGCTCGTGGCCGGTGCCACCGGCTCGGGTAAGTCCAGCTTCGTCAACTCGATGATCACGTCGATCCTCATGCGCTCGACCCCCGACGAGGTGCGCATGGTGCTCGTCGACCCCAAGCGGGTGGAGCTGACCGCCTACGACGGCATCCCGCACCTGATCACCCCGATCATCACGAACCCGAAGAAGGCCGCTGAGGCGCTGCAGTGGGTCGTGCGCGAGATGGACATGCGCTACGACGACCTCGCCCACTTCGGGTACAAGCACGTCGACGACTTCAACAAGGCGGTGCGCGCCGGCAAGGTACAGCCGCTGCCGGGCAGCGAACGGGAGATCCACCCCTACCCGTACCTGCTCGTCATCGTCGACGAGCTCGCCGACCTGATGATGGTCGCGCCGCGCGACGTCGAGGAGTCGATCGTGCGCATCACCCAGCTCGCCCGCGCCGCCGGCATCCACCTCGTGCTCGCGACCCAGCGTCCCTCCGTCGACGTCGTCACGGGTCTGATCAAGGCCAACGTGCCCAGCCGGATGGCGTTCGCGACGTCGTCGCTGGCCGACTCGCGGGTCGTGCTCGACCAGCCCGGCGCCGAGAAGCTGCTCGGCCAGGGTGACGCGCTGTTCCTGCCGATGGGCAAGTCCAAGCCGATGCGCGTGCAGGGCGCCTGGGTGACCGAGACCGAGATCCACGAGGTCGTCGAAAGCGTCAAGACCCAGCTCCAGCCGACCTACCGCGAGGACGTCGTCGTCGAGGCGCCCAAGAAGCAGATCGACGAGGACATCGGCGACGACCTCGAACTGCTGCTGCAGGCGACCGAGCTCATCGTCACCAGCCAGTTCGGGTCGACGTCGATGCTGCAGCGCAAGTTGCGCGTCGGGTTCGCCAAGGCCGGGCGCCTCATGGACCTGCTGGAGTCGCGTGGCGTGGTCGGGCCGTCGGAGGGCTCGAAGGCGCGTGACGTGCTGGTGCGCCCGGACGACCTGCCGACAACGCTGGCGCTGCTGCGTGGCGAGGACGTGCCGGCCGACGGTGGCGACGACGTCACCGGCGACCCCGGTACGCCCCTGGACGGCGACGCCCACACGCTGGCGCAGCGGGGACTGCAGACCGAGGGGCAGCGCGACACGCAGCCGGTGCCGTACGACCGCTACGCGGAGGACCCGATCGGCACCGACATCCCCGTCGACGACGATCCGGACGAGGACGCCTGGCAGCTCACCGGTCGGTGACCGACTCGTCGGGCATCGTCCGCGCAGCGGCTATTCGGCCTCGTGGATCTGACCGATGACGTCCTCGACGAACTCCACGACATCACCATTGCCCGTGATCGGCCCACCGGCCAGCAGGTCATCGGTGCCGAGCAGCACGGCACTGGGGGTGGCCAGGCCACCGAACGCATCGGAGAGGGCTCCGTCCTTGTCGTGGAGGGCATCGGCCGTGAGGGCATTCCACATCGGTTCGTCGGGCAGGGTGTCGAGCGGCACGTAGAACACGGCCCGCAGGCGCACCGGCCCGAGCCGCTCGGCCCATCGCGGCATGGCCTCGGCGACAACCTCGCACGCCCCGCACGTGGGGCTGAGGAAGATCAACAGGTGCGCCTCGCGCCGCGCCAACGTGCGAATGGACTGCGGGATGCCCTGGGCGTCGACAACGGTGGTCAGCGGCGTGGGCGTGCGCAGGTAATCGGCGTCGTCGAGCGCGCCGTCGGCGGCCGGGGCCGCCGGCACGTGCACGATGCGCGTGCCCGAGCCACCGACGACGAACCACGTCAGGAGTACCGTGACGGCGATTCCGAGGAGCCACCACCAGACCGCGGCGGGGGCCGCGATGAGCTGCTGCACGACCGAGCCCTGCCGCCACGCGGTGTACACCGACACGGCCGCGATGGCGCTGAGCAGCGCGTTGCGCCACGCGGTCTTCGCCTCGACCAGCCCCAACCCGAGCCGGCCGAAGCAGTTGCACGTGACCGGGTACGGGAAACGCAGCGCGCGCACGATGATTCCCAGATAGGTGAGCATGAGCACGAGCCCCGCCGCGGCCGGCAGCCACGCCCACGGCCGCGGCACGACGAGCAGGAGCGCGGCGAGGGCCAGTTCACCCCACGGCAGCAGGCGCGGAGCGCGGAGCGTCCGGAGGAACCCTGGCAGCTGGAGTTGGGCGAACGCACTGGCCGTCGAGACGGATTCACGCAGTTTCGCGACGCCGCTGACGACGAGCACGATGACGATGAGCAGTTGGGGGAGCACCCACGGCGCGGCGGCAGTCACCGGCCCAGCCTACGAGCATCCCGGGGGGCCGGCGCGGGCACACTAGGCTGACCCCATGCCTGACACCCCCCGTAGCGTCGCCCTCGTCACCCTCGGCTGTACCCGCAACGAGGTCGACTCCGAGGAGTTGGCGGGCCGACTCTCCGCCGAGGGATGGCTGCTCGTCGACGACGCGGCGCAGGCCGACGTCGCCGTCATCAACACGTGCGGGTTCATCGCCCAGGCGAAGAAGGACTCCATCGACACCGTCCTCGAGGCCGCCGACCTCAAGGAGAACGGCCGCACCCAAGCTGTCGTCGCGGTGGGCTGCCTGGCCGAGCGCTACGGCTCCGAACTGGCCGCCGAACTGCCCGAGGCCGATGCGGTCCTGGGTTTCGACTCGTACGCCGACATGTCCACCCACCTGCGCACCGTGCTCGACGGCGGCAAGCCCGAGGTTCACGCCCCCGGTGACCGGCGCACCCGCCTGCCGTTGTCGCCGATCGAGCGCCAAGCGGGGGCCGGATCCGTCGTGGTGCCCGGCCACGGCGATCCGGCCAGTCACGGCGCTCCGGTCGTCAACGGCGATCCGACCGAGACCGGGAGCGTCGTGGCGACGCGCGTGACGCGGGCCCGGCTCGATGGTCGCCCGTGGGCGCCGCTGAAGATCGCCTCCGGGTGCGACCGGCGCTGCGCGTTCTGCGCCATCCCGATGTTCCGCGGCTCGTTCATCTCCCGCCGCCCGACCGACATCGTCGCCGAGGCGCGCTGGCTCGCCCAGCAGGGCGTGACCGAACTGTTCCTCGTCTCGGAGAACTCGACGTCCTACGGCAAGGACCTCGGCGACCTCGACCTGCTGCAGACCCTGCTGCCGGAGTTGGCCGCGATCGAGGGGATCGAATGGGTGCGGGTGTCCTACCTCCAGCCCGCGGAGATCCGACCCGGCCTGCTCGAGGCCATGGCCGCGACCGAGAAGGTCGTGCCGTGGTTCGACATCTCGTTCCAGCACGCCTCCGGGCCGCTGCTGCGTCGCATGCGTCGGTTCGGTGACGCCGAATCGTTCCTGGACCTCATCCAGCGGGTGCGCACCCTCGTGCCCCAGGCCGGCCTGCGCGCCAACGTCATCGTCGGATTCCCCGGTGAAACCGACGCCGACGTCGCCGTGCTCGAGGACTTTCTCACCCGCGCGCGCCTCGACGTCGTGGGCGTGTTCGGGTACTCCGATGAGGACGGCACCGAGGGTGAGACCCTCGACGGCAAGGTCGACGACGCGACGATTGCCGCGCGCGTGCAGCGACTCACCGACCTCGTCGAGGAACTCAGCGCCCAACGCGCCGCCGACCGGGTCGGGCAGGACGCGCGGGTGCTCATCGAGGAGTTCGACGAGGACGGCCGGGCCGTCGGGCGCGCCGCGCATCAGGGCCCCGAGGTTGACGGAGTCACGTACGTCACGGGCGCCGCCGACGTCACCGCCGCTCTGAAGGTCGGCGACTACGTCGACGTGCGATTCGTCGACAGTGAGGGCATCGACCTGGTCGGTGAGGTGCGGTGAGCGCTGCGCCCGGGCCGGCGCAGAGCCCCGAACCGAGCCCGTGGAACCTGCCGAACGCGCTGACGGTCCTGCGGATCATCCTCGTCCCCGTCTACGGGTGGCTACTGCTGACCCACGGTGGTGAGGACGCGACCCTGCGGTGGTGGGCGTTCGTGGTGTTCGTCGTCGCCATGGCCACCGACAAGATCGACGGTGACCTGGCGCGCAGCCGCGGGCTCGTGACGAACTTCGGCAAGATCGCCGATCCCATCGCCGACAAGGCGTTGACCGGCATGGGCTTCATCGGCCTGTCGATCATCGGCGACATCCCGTGGGTGCTGACGATCATCGTGCTCGTGCGCGAATGGGGGATCACCGCGCTCCGCTTCGTCGTCATCAGACACGGCGTCATGCCGGCCGGGCGCGGGGGCAAGCTCAAGACCGTGCTCCAGGCGGTCAGCCTGACGCTGTTCACGATGCCGCTGTGGACCCTGCCGCTGTCGGGAGTGTGGGTCGCCATCGCGTGGATCGTGCTCATCGCGGCCGTGCTGGTCACCGTCGTGACCGGGGTGGACTACGTCATCAAGGCGCGGCAATTGGTGGCCGGCAGCGCCCGCACGGCGGAGCGTCGTGCCAGTCGGGGCGGCTCGTGAGCGCCGCCGACGTCGTGGCGCGGTTGACCGCCGCGGGATTGACGATCGCGACGGGCGAATCCCTGACCGCGGGGTTGGTCGCGGCGCGGATCGCCGATGTGCCGGGGGCGTCGGCGGTGCTGCGCGGCGGGGTCGTCGCCTATGCCACGGAGATCAAGGCCACTGTGTTGGGCGTCGACCGAGTGTTGTTGGCGGAGCGCGGTGCGGTTGACCCCGAGGTCGCGGCGCAGATGGCGGCCGGCGCGGCGCGGGTGCTCGGCGCCGACGTCGGGGTGGCGACCACCGGGGTGGCCGGTCCGAGCGAGCAGGACGGGCAGCCGGTGGGGACGGTGTTCGTGGCGGTGTCGGGGGCCTTGGGGGAGGACGTGCGGCCGTTGGCTCTGCACGGTGACCGCGCGCAGATCCGCGCCGCGACCGTGGAGGCCGTCCTCGACCTCGTAGAGGACGGCCTCCACGGTCGTGGGTGACTGATCCGTCGTCGGGCGACGCCCGCGGGACGTCGTCGGTCGGAAGGTGGCGTGGTAGGTCCCACGGGTGGGGCGGCCCAAGCCGACGCCCGGGAAGAGGGACGAGCGACGGAGCGTTGTTCACGTCACGGCCATGTCGATGGCTGCGGTTGTCGGAACCACGGGATACCGTGGTGTTCTGACTTCAGAGCGAGCTGAGGAGGGAGCGACATGGTTCTGCTGCGCCAGGAGATCGGCAGCGCCCTGCGGGCCCGCCGCCGTGAGTTGGGCCGCACGCTGCGTGAGGTGTCGGCCGATGCGTCGGTGTCGCTGGGCTACCTCAGTGAGATCGAACGCGGTGAGAAGGAGGCCTCGTCCGAACTGATCGCCTCCGTGTGTCGTGCCCTCGGCCTGCGCCTGAGTGAACTGCTCGAGGTCGTCACCGAGCACGCGGCCTCCGCCGAGACGGTCACCACCCTGCCGGTGCGTGAACCCGTCGTGCAGGCCGCCTCCGCCGCCTGAGCCCGACGGGTCACCGACCCCGGCTGCCGAGTGGTCCCAGGCGCCCCCCACGGTCGCCCGGGGCGAGACCGCCTTGGCAGGTCGGGCAGTAGAACATGGGACGCTGCCGGGTCGGCGGCCCGATGCCCTGAACGCGCACGATGGTTCCGCAGCGGCGGCAGGGGTGACCCGAGCGGGCGTGGACGTATGTGCGTTCGCCGCGCCGTTGCGATCCGGTCACCGATGGCACCGGGTGCTCGACGGAGCGCAGCATCATCACGCGCAACCAATCGACCATCTCCGTGACGAGTTCTGGATCGACATCGCGGGCGGCCAGCCACGGGTGTGTGCGATACGCGAACAGCACCTCCGCGGACCACAACGTGCCCACCCCGGACATGGGCCGCTGATCGAGCATCGCGGCACCGATGGTGTCGCCGTGGGCGGACAGGGCGGCCGCCGCCGACGCGGCGACGTCGGCGTTCCAGTCGGGGGCGAGAATGTCGGGCCCGAGGTGGGCCAACTTCTCACCCTCGCTCGACGTGCGCCAGACGTCGACCATCCGCAGTCGCTGTCCCAGACACAGCCAGTCGTCGGTCCCGAGCACGGCACGCGTCTCCGGGTTGTGCCACGACGTTGGCGTCATGTCGGTGGGCCGCCACACCTGCCACATGCCGTCCAGCCCCAGGTGGGTGCGCAGCGTCCAGCCGCCCTCGATGCGGTGAAGGATGTGCTTGGCGCGGCGGGTGACCTCCAGCGTCGAGCGGCCGGTCAGGTCGATGTCCGCGGCCGTCGGCCAGCGCAGCTCGACCAGCCGCAGGGGCTGCCCGGCGAGCACGGTGTTGAGGCGCTGTGCCACGCGCCAGACGGTGTCGGCCTCAGGCACCGCTCACCCCCGCAGTCGCAGCCCGCGCGGAGTCAGGTGGAACCCCGCCTCCTGGAGCACCCCACCGAGCGCGGATTCGGCGCCCAGCACGCCCTGCCCGTCGATGCGCTCGATCGTCAGCCCGCTCAGCCGCCCGGCCGAGACCAGTTCGGTGAGCGCGGTGGCGGCCGCGGTCAGGTGCGCGCGATCGCTGGTGAAGGTCAGCGCGGTGCGACCGCCGCGCTCGAGGAACAGCACGAGTGAACCGTCGACGAGCGCGACGAGGGCTCCGGCCTTGCGCCCCGGACGGTGCCCGACGGACTCGGCGACGTCGGGCCACTCCAGGCCGGCGCCGTACGGGTTGGCCGGGTCGCAGGCGGCGAGCACCGTGGCCGTGGGAACTTCGGCGGGACCGACCTGCCACGGGTCGCGGTCCGCCTCTGGAGCCGGGAGGCGAGACAGGGACCGCAGGCGGTCGATCGAGCCGGTCGAGCCGAACTGCGATCCGCCGAGCGACTCGATGAAATACCCGCGCCGGACCCGCCCGGCCTCCTCGGCCGCGGTGAGCACCTTGTGGATCGCGGCGAACCCGCCCGGCACCTCCTCCATAGTCACCGGGCCGCGCGTCAGCACGCCGTACCGGTCGAGCAACACCTCGGCGGCCGCCCAGGCCCGCACGGTCGGGTCCGTCTCAACCTCTGGCAGGCGGGACCAGCGCCCCGAGACCTCACGCAACCCCTGCGAGGCCACCCGGGCCGCGCGAGCGGCGGCCGCGACCGAGCCCGGCCCGCCCAACGGCACCCGGCCCAAACGGCCGAGACGAGCGGAGCGCGGTCCGGTCGGGCGGCGGTGGGTCGTGTGGCTGCCCGCGAGCCGGGTGCGCAGCGGGCCCAGCGTGTCGGCGGTCAGGTGCCCGGCCCACACCAGCTCCCAGATGGCTTCGGCGACCTGGGCCTCGGACGGTGCGGAGGCCGCAGTCGCATCGGGGTCGATGACCGTCTCGGCGAGGGACCTGGCGAAGACCGCCGCGTCGTCGGGCACCGCCGCCCAGATCTGCCGCGCCAGCTCCGAGAGCTCGGCCAGATCCGTGGGCCGCGGCAGGGTCAGGTGTGCGGTCTCGGTCGGGTGCAGCGAGATCCACCCGTCGTCCCCGGCCAACGCGCCGTGCCCGCGCCAGACGACCTCGCCGCTGGCCAGCACCTCGTCGAGCATGCCGGGGGAGTACCCGCGAACCCGGGCGGGCAGGATCAACGACTCCAACGCACTGGCCGGCACGACGACTCCGGCGAACTGTTCGAGAACGACCAGCAGCCCCTCTGACCCGCGCACCGGCTCGCCGACGTGCTGCCACACCGGCAGGAACCGGGCGTAGTCGGCGGTGGTGACCGGTTCGACCTCGGCCCGCAACGCCGCCAGACTGCGCCGACGCAGCAGCCGCAGCACCTCCAGGTCGCAGTACTCGCTCTCGCGGCCACCGCCGGCCTCGAGGGGGATGAGCTCACCTGAGGTGACGGTCCCGGCGGCCACGAGCCTGGCGAGCACCCCCTGCACGACGGGCACACTCAACCCGAACCGCCCGCTGATCATCGTCGCGGTGAACGGACCGTGCGTGCGGGCGTGGCGGGCGACGAGGTCGGCCATCGGGTCGGCCACGGGTTCGAGGAACACCTGCGCGACGCCGACGGGCAACGCGGCACCGAGGCCGTCCCGCACCCGCGAGGCGTCCTCGACGACGACGTACTGCTCCTGCTCGGCGACATGCACGGCGATGACCAACCGCCGGTCCACGAGGTCGGTGAGCACCCCCTCGACCCGCGCGGCCACCTCGGGGACGCAGCGGCGGGCCACCTCGGCGGCCGGCAGCGGTCCGAGCACGCGAATGAGGTCCAGGACGTCCTCGGCATCGCGAGCCGCACGGCCCTCCGTCAGGTGTTGCAGTTCGTTCTCGGTGCGGGCGACCTGCTCGGGGTCGAGGAGGTCACGCAGCGAGAGCCCCTGGTCGCGGCCGAGGAGTTCGTCGAGCAGCGCAGGGTCGAGCGACAACGCGGCCGCCCGACGCTCCGCCAAGGGGGTGTCACCGTCGTAGAGGTGTTCGGCAACGTACCCGAACAGCAGATTCCGGGCGAAGGGCGAGGGCTGCGCGGTCTCGACGGCGGTCACGCCGATCCGTCGGGATTCGACGGCCCGCATGAGGTCAACCAGCGCGGGCACGTCGAACACGTCCTGGAGGCACTCGCGCACCGCCTCCAAAGTGATGGGGAAGTCCGGGAACTGGGCGGCGACCTGCAACAGTTGGGAGGCGCGTTGGCGCTGCTGCCACAGTGGTTGGCGTCGGGTGGGGTTGGGGCGAGGCAGGAGCAGCGCTCGGGCGGCGCACTCGCGGAACCGTGCGGCGAACACCGCCGAGCCCCCGACCTCCGTCGTCACCAGTTCGGCGACGTCGTCGGCCGGCGGGACGACCAGTTCGATGAGTTCAGCGTCGAAACCGGCCACATCGTCGACCTCGATGTTCGGCAGGCGCAGCACGATGCCGTCGTCCCCGTGCATGGCCTGCACCTCGACCCCGAACCGGGCGCGGAGGCGGGCGGCGATGCACAGGGCCCACGGGGCGTGCACGCGCGAGCCGTAGGGGGAGTGCAGCACGACCC
>NZ_BCRE01000042.1 GCF_001552435.1 Kribbia dieselivorans NBRC 106261 | reverse complement strand
CCCCGCCAGTCGCCGATCTCGTCGCGAAACCGCTCGAGCAGCAGGCCGCGGTCGTGGGGCAGCCGCCCGGTCGCGGCGACCTGCTCATCGAGGTGCGCCAGCAGGTTGTCGGACGCCCAGTCGTCGAGCCCGGCGGCGTGCACCCGGGCGCGACGGCCCTCGGCCGACAGCCCGCCGACCTCACGCATGAACCCGCCGACGGCCTCGCCCAGTTCGGCCGGTCGCCCCGGCGCGTCGCCGTGCCAGAACGGCAACTTGCCCGGTTCACCCGGCGCGGGGGTGACCAGCACCCGATCGTGCGTGATCTCCTGCACGCGCCACGACGAGGTGCCCAGGGTGAAGACGTCGCCGACGCGGGATTCGTAGACCATCTCCTCGTCGAGTTCGCCGACCCGTCGCCCCGGTCCGTCACCGGCGGCGAGGAACACCCCGAACAGGCCACGATCGGGGATCGTGCCGCCGCTCGTTACGGCGAGCCGCTGCGCTCCGCGTCGCCCGGTCAGGGTGCCGGTCACCCGATCCCAGGTGAGGCGTGGGCGCAGGGCGCTGAACGCGTCGCTGGGGTAGCGCCCCGAGAGCATGTCGAGAACCGTCTCGAGCACGGCTCGACCCATCCCGGCATACGGCGCGGAGCGTCGCACCAGGGCCTCGAGCTCGTCGACCTGCCACTCGTCCATCGCACACATCGCCACGATGTGCTGCGCCAGCACGTCCAGCGGCACCCGCGGCGTGTGGAACTCCTCGATCGCGCCCGTGCGCATCCGTTCGACGACAACGGCCGTCTGGACCAGGTCACCGCGGTACTTGGGGAACAACACCCCGCGTGAGACCGCCCCGACCTGGTGCCCGGCCCGGCCCACCCGCTGCAATCCGCTGGACACGCTCGGCGGAGACTCGACCTGCACGACGAGATCGACCGCGCCCATGTCAATGCCGAGTTCGAGGCTGCTCGTGGCCACGACCGCGGGCAGGCGGCCCATCTTGAGGTCGTCCTCGATCGCGGCGCGGGCCTCCTTGCTCACCGACCCGTGGTGGGCACGGGCGAGCACGGTCTCGTGGCCCCGGTCGGCCCAGATCTCGTTGAACCGGGTGGTCAGGCGTTCGGCCAGTCGCCGCGAGTTCGCGAAGACCAGGGTGGAGCGGTGTTCGGCGACGAGATCGACGATCCGCTCCTCGACGTGCGGCCAGATCGAGGCATGCCGCTCGTCCCCGGCGGCGGCGCCGGAGAAGTCGGGCTGATCGCCGCCCGGAGCGTCGTCCAGCGAGGTCATGTCGGGGACGGGCACGACGACGCGCAGGTCCCATTCCTTCGTCGACGGCGGCTGCACTGTCGTGACGGGCCGACCGCCCGCCAACCAGCGCGACACCTCCTCGACCGGGCGGACCGTGGCGGACAGCCCGATCCGTTGGGCCGGTGCCGCGAGTAGGGCGTCGAGTCGTTCGAGGGAGAGCGCCAGGTGCACGCCGCGTTTCGTGCCCGCGACGGCGTGGACCTCGTCGATGATCACCGTCTCGATGCCGCGCAGCGATTCGCGCGCCGACGAGGTCAGCACCAGGTACAACGATTCCGGAGTCGTGATCAGCACGTCGGTCGGCGCACGGGTGAACGCCCGCCGCGCCGACGCCGGGGTGTCGCCCGATCGCACCGCGACCGTGACCTCCGGCCGGGGCAGCCCCAGCCGCTCGGCGGTGTGCCCGATGCCGACGAGGGGGGAGCGCAGGTTGCGCTCGACGTCGACCGCCAGCGCCTTGACCGGGGAGACGTACAGCACCCGACACCGGTGGGCCGGGTCGGCCGCCGGTGTGGCGGCCACCCGGTCCAGGGCCCACAGGAACGCCGCCAAGGTCTTGCCAGACCCGGTGGGCGCGACGACGAGGGTGTGCCTGCCCTCGCTGATCGACTGCCACGCGCCGATCTGGGCGGTCGTGGGCGCGTCGAATGACCCCCGGAACCAGGCGGCGGTCGCGGGGGAGAATCGCTCCAGCACCGATGCGCTGGCGGCCGTGTCACCCATCAGACACCAGCGTGCCACGAGGCTCCGACAACGCTCACGACCGCGCGCGAGGTGACCGCACGGCGCTCCGGGATGCCCGGGAATGACCGGGTGGTTAGGGTTTCGAGCGTGACCACGCCCAGGACGCCCAGTGACTTCCGCCCCCTGAGCCGTCTGGTCGACGGCACGATCAAACAGATCAACCCCTTCACCGGCACCGATGTCTGGACCGTCCCGGGCCGCGCCAACCGCCCGCTGACCGGCTTCGGGGTCGAGGCCCATCCGATCGATCCGGCGGAGCGGGGGCGTCACTGCGCGTTCTGCGATCGGCGCTACCTGGAGACCACCCCGGAGATCACGCGCGTCGTCCACGTCGGTGACCACTGGGAGACCTTCGATCGGGTCGCGCCCAACCGTTTGGAGGCCACCGTCGCCGACTTCCGGGTCGTGCCGAACCTCTTCGAGATCGTCTCGTTCGACTACTGGCGCGCCAATCACGGGTACGAGCCGAATGCGGAGCAGGTGTCGGCCCTGCGCACCTATGAGTCGACGGCGGCCGGTCGCGAGCACCTCTCCGCCCTGGTCGCCACCCGCATGCGGGCCGCGGGGGCGAGCGAGGCCGACATCGAGCACCTGAGTGCCGGCGATCTCGAGGACCATGCGATCGGCTTCTTCGCGCCGTCCCATGTCGTCGTCATTGCGCGTCGTCACTTCATCTCGCGCGCCACCCGCACCGACCAACTGGCCGGGTCGATGACCCTCTCCACGGCCGAGCACGAGCAATACCTGCGGTTGACGATCCAGGCCATGCACGAGCTGTATCGGTCGAACCCGCACGCCCAACTCGTCGCGGCGTTCCAGAACTGGCTCAAACCGGCCGGAGCGTCGTTCGACCACTTGCACAAGCAGCTCGTCGCGGTCGACGAGCTGGGCAACGATCTGCGCGCCCAACTGGAGCGGTTGGAGCACGAACCGGACCTGTACGAGCGCTGGGGTGTCCAGTACGCCCGCGAGCAGGGGCTGGTCATCGCCGAGAACGACCACGCGGTGCTGACCGCCGGGGTCGGGCACCGCCACCCGTCGCTGGAGATCTGGTCGACCGCGCCGGGTCGGCCCTGGGAACTCTCGGAGGCCGCGGTGCGCGGGTGGTCGGACCTGCTGCACGCGGCGCATGCGGCCACCGGCGTGCTCGTGCCCACCAACGAGGAGTGGCACCACCAGCCGCCGAGCATCGACCAGCCCATGCCCCTGCGCGCGATCCTCAAGTGGCGCATCAACACGACCGCCGGGTTCGAGGGCGGCACGAAGATCTACGTCAACACGATCGACCCGTGGACGCTGGCCGATCGGGTGCGCGCGGCACTCGAACCGCTGCGGGCGCGTGGTGAGGTCAACGCCTGAGGCGTGGCAGACTCGCCACCGTGCGACTGAGTGAGTTCTGGGCCCTGATGAACGACGAGTTCGGGGAGGCCTATGCCGGCACGTTGGCGCGCGATCACGTGCTCAGCGTGCTGGGGGAGCGGACGGTGAACGAGGCCCTCGAGGCCGGGGAACATCCGCGGCTGGTGTGGCTGGCGCTGTGCGAGGACATGGAGGTCCCGTTGGAGCGTCGTCTGGGCAAGGACCGCCCCGCCAAACCCACGGATGAACGTCGTCTCTGATCCGCTCGGCGCGTCGCCTTGTCTCGAACACGCGTTCGGCTATGGTTGTCCACATGGCCCGGTTCGACAGGTGCCCCATCCACAGCCCCACGGTGACTGCGGATCGCTGTCGGTGCCGAGCCATAGCGTCTGACCCGACATCACGACGAACCCGACCGTGACCCGGGTCGCCGGTGGACGCGCTCGACCGAACAGCAGGAGGCACCATGTCCGTCACACCCATCGACGCCAAGGCCCAAGAGGCCAAGCGCAAGTCCCTCGACGTCGTCCTGGGGCAGATCGAGAAGTCCCACGGCAAGGGCGCGGTGATGCGTCTGGGCGATGACACCCGTCCGCCGATCCAGGTCATCCCGACCGGTTCGCTCGCGCTCGACGTCGCCCTCGGTATCGGCGGCCTGCCTCGCGGCCGCGTCATCGAGATCTACGGCCCGGAGTCGAGTGGTAAGACCACCGTAGCCCTGCATGCGGTCGCCAGCGCCCAGGCCGCCGGCGGGATCGCCGCGTTCATCGACGCCGAACACGCCCTCGACCCGGAGTACGCCAAGAAGCTCGGCGTCGACACCGACGCGCTGCTCGTCAGCCAGCCCGACACCGGTGAGCAGGCGCTCGAGATCGCCGACATGCTGATCCGCTCCGGCGCGTTGGACATCATCGTCATCGACTCCGTGGCGGCCCTGGTGCCCCGCGCCGAGATCGAGGGCGAGATGGGTGACAGCCACGTCGGTCTCCAGGCCCGCCTCATGTCGCAGGCGCTGCGCAAGATCACCGGGGCGCTGAACAACTCCGGCACCACGGCGATCTTCATCAACCAGTTGCGCGAGAAGATCGGTGTCATGTTCGGGTCGCCGGAGACGACGACCGGTGGCAAAGCGCTGAAGTTCTACGCCTCGGTACGGCTGGACGTGCGTCGCATCGAGACCCTGAAGGACGGCAGCGAGCCGGTCGGCAACCGCACCCGCGTCAAGGTCGTCAAGAACAAGGTCTCCCCACCGTTCAAGCAGGCCGAGTTCGACATCCTCTACGGGCAGGGCATCTCCCGTGAGGGCGGTCTGATCGACATGGGCGTCGAGCACGGCATCGTGCGCAAGGCCGGTGCCTGGTACACGTACGACGGAGACCAGCTCGGCCAGGGCAAGGAGAACGCCCGCAACTTCCTCAAGGACAACCCGGAGTTGGGCGCCGAGATCGAGCAGAAGGTCAAGGAGAAGCTCGGCATCGGCGCTCCGGTGGAGCCGTCGGCCGACGTGCCGGTCGACTTCTGAGGATGACCCAACCGGAGTCCGATCGCGCGAGTCAGGTCAATGTGGCTCGCGCGATCGTCTTGCGCCAGCTCACCGCCGGGCCACGAAGCCGTCATCAGTTGGCTGAGGCGCTGCGTCGGCGCAACTGCCCCGATGACGTTGCCGTCGAGGTCCTGGATCGGATGGAGGATGTCGGTCTGGTCGACGACAACGCGTACGCCACCGAGTTGGTCCGGGCCAAGCAGGAGGGCCGTGGCCTGGCCAAACGGGCCATCGTGCACGAACTGCGCCGCAAAGGTGTCGACGACAGCACCGCCGAGGAGGTGCTCGCCGACGTCGATCCGGAGCAGGAACGCGACCGGGCCCGTGAACTGGCGGCCAAGAAGTTGCGGACGATGCACGGCCTCGATGGTCCGGTCCAGGCCCGACGGCTGGCCGGCATGCTCGCCCGCAAGGGGTACGACCCCGACACGGTGCGGGCCATCGTCACCGAGGTCATCACCGACTCGCCGGAGCACCAGCCCGACTGACGGCTCAGTGCCGACAATGTCCGTTTCGTCTGAGATGTCCTACTCAGAGGAATCGCGGGGTCATCTGCCTACGGTGGGGACATGGCGAGCCGAATCACTCCAGCACTGTTTGCGATCCTGCTTGCCGTCTTCCTCGTGCTGCTGCTGAGCGGCTGATCGCAGGAAACTCGAGCAGGCGTACCTGACCCCCGGGAACCACATGGTCCCGGGGGTCACGTCTGCGCTCGGCGAGTCACAACCCCTGCCCGCCGCGACCCGTGGGGCTCACCGCGTCGGCGTCGAGAATCTCGTAGGCGGACCTCCTAGTCCTGGCGGGAGCCATACACGGCGACGCGAACAACATCCCCTTGACTGGCGAACTCACCGGCCGCGACGCGTGCGTTCACGGCAGCGGCCACATCGGCCGGCACCTCAAGGGTGACAAGGTCCTCATCACGGGACGACATGCTCATCATCCGATGCTACGCGCGCAGGCCTTGGCTGGCCCCGCGCTTGTCCACAGGCGTCACAACGAGTGCAGGGGCCGCTCACCCGGCGGCAACGCGTTCCTCGGCACGATGACCTTGCCGAACGGGAAGCACGTCACGGGGATCATCTTGAGGTTGGCGATCGCCAGCGGGATGCCGATGATCGTCACGGCTTGGGCCACCGCGGTCGTGATGTGCCCCAGGGCGAGCCACAACCCCGCCACCAGAAACCAGATGACGTTGCCGAGGCCGCTCATCGCCCCGCCCATCGCGCCCACGGGTTTGGCCACCACGGCGCTCCCGAACGGCCAGAAGGCGTACCGGGCCATGCGGAAGGAGGCAATGCCCGCGGGAATGGTGATGATGAGGATGCAGGCGATGACGCCGAAGAGCACGTAGCCCAGGGCGAGCCAGAGCCCCCCGGTGACGAGCCAGATGAGGTTGAGGATCGCGCGGAGCATGGCTTCATCATCGAGCCACGCCGGAGCCACCCGCCATCGGGAACGACCCCGGTCCGCCCCGGGGGTACCCTTGACGGGCGATGACTGGCCTGAAGACCTACGATGTGCGCACCCACGGGTGCCAGATGAACGTGCACGACTCCGAACGGATTGCCGGCCTGCTGGAGACAGCCGGCTACGTCGATCTCGCGTCCCTGCCGCGCGACGACCGCCCCGAGGTCGCCGACGTCGTCGTGTTCAACACCTGCGCCGTGCGTGAGAACGCCGACAACAAGCTGTACGGCAACATCGGCCAGCTCGCCCCGCTGAAGAAGGACCACGACTTCCAGATCGCGGTGGGCGGCTGTATGGCCCAGAAGGACCGCGACACCATCGTCAAGCGCGCCCCGTGGGTCGACGTCGTCTTCGGCACGCACAACATCGGCTCACTGCCGGCCCTGCTGGACCGCGCCCGCCACAACAAGGCGGCCGAGGTCGAGATCCTCGAGTCGCTCGAGGTCTTCCCGTCCACCCTCCCGACCCGACGAGACTCCGCCTATGCCGGGTGGGTCTCGATCAGCGTCGGCTGCAACAACACCTGCACGTTCTGCATCGTCCCGAGTTTGCGCGGCAAGGAGCAGGATCGCCGTCCGGGCGACATCCTCGCCGAGGTCCAGGCGCTCGTCGACCAGGGCGTGCTCGAGGTGACCCTGCTCGGGCAGAACGTCAACTCCTACGGCGTCGAATTCGGCGACCGCCTCGCCTTCGGCAAACTGTTGCGTGCGACCGGCGAGATCGATGGGCTCGAGCGGGTGCGATTCACCAGCCCGCACCCGGCGGCGTTCACCGATGACGTCATCACCGCGATGGCGGAAACCCCCAACGTCATGCCGAGCCTGCACATGCCGCTGCAGTCCGGTTCCGACCGCGTGCTGCGCGAGATGCGCCGCTCCTACCGCAGCGCCAAGTTCCTCGGCATCATCGACAAGGTCCGCGAGCAGATCCCCGATGCGGCGATCACGACCGACATCATCGTCGGCTTCCCCGGCGAGACTGACGCCGACTTCGAGGAGACCCTGCGCGTCGTCGAGCACTCCCGGTTCTCGTCGGCGTTCATGTTCCAGTACTCGATCCGCCCCGGAACCCCGGCGGCGACCATGCCCGATCAGGTGCCCAAGGCCGTCGTCCAGGAGCGGTTCGAGCGCCTCGGCGCGCTGCAGGAGGAGATCTCCTGGGCCGAGAATCGGGCGCAGGAGGGACGCACCCTCGAGGTGCTCGTCGCGACCGGCGAGGGCCGCAAGGACGAGGCCACCGCACGGCTCTCCGGCCGCGCCCGCGACAACCGGCTCGTCCACTTCGCCGTGCCGAACGGAGCCAAGCAGCCCCGCCCGGGTGACATCGTCGAGGTCGACGTGACGTACGGCGCTCCGCATCACCTCATCGCCGACGGCGCCCTGACCGGCGGGACGTACCGCGTCCGGGCCACCCGCGGCGGTGACGCGTGGGCGGCCAGCCAGGAGCGCCCCGGC
>NZ_BCRE01000041.1 GCF_001552435.1 Kribbia dieselivorans NBRC 106261 | reverse complement strand
TTCGGCCCGCAGCGCCGGCTCGCGCGGCGCGGCCACCTCCACCGTCAGCCCGAACCGGTCGAGCAGTTGCGGGCGCAACTCACCCTCCTCCGGGTTCATCGTGCCGATGAGGACGAACCGCGCCGCGTGCTCGACCGAGACGCCATCGCGCTCGACCGTGGCCCGCCCCATGGCGGCCGCGTCGAGCAGCAGATCGACGAGATGGTCGTGCAGCAGGTTGACCTCGTCGACGTACAGCACCCCGCGGTGGGCGCGCGCGAGCAAACCGGGTTCGTACTCGACCTTGCCCTTGGCCAGGGCACGCTCGAGGTGCAGCGACCCGAGCACCCGATCCTCCGTCGCGCCGACCGGCAATTCGACCAGGCGCACCGGCCTGGTCAGCACCTCGGCGCCGGTGAACGGACCGTCGGGTGAGATCGCCGACGTGTCGGCGGGGTCGATGGAGAAGCGATCGCGGGCGTAGACGTCGATCGGTGGGAGCACGGTCGCGAGCGCGCGCACCGCGGTGGACTTCGCCGTGCCCTTCTCCCCGCGGATGAGGACGCCACCGATCTCCGGGGCGATCGTCGTCAGGATGAGGGCCAGCCCCATGTCGTCGAGACCGTGGCCCGACGAGCCGTCCGACGCGACCTCGCAGCCGAGGATCGCTGAAAAGGGGTACTGCACCGACATGTGAGGCTCCCGCTCGCTGCACGAATGAATCGGGCGCGAGGCCGGTCTTCGGACTGGTCAGATCCCCGGGCCGGAACGTCGGTCAGGGGCCTGATTCACCGCAGCGGGCCTGTACCGGATTCGCACCGGTTTCCCAGATTCTCCTCATCGGCCGACCCCACCGTTTCCGATGGTTGAGCCTGCGAGGCACCTCGCGCCGACCCTCACGATAGCGTGCGCAGGGTGTCCGACACGATGCCGCCCACCAGCCAGCCGTTCGTCACGGTCGTCGGGATCGGGGCCGAGGGCTGGTCCGACCTGCCCGACGCGCACCGCGCACTCGTCCTGGAGGCGACCGTGCTCGTCGGTGGGCGTCGTCATCTCGATCTCGTGCCACCGCGCTCCGGCCAGCGTCGGGAGGTGTGGCCCTCGCCCCTGCGCGAGGCCCTGCCCGCGTTCCTGGCGAGCCTGGGTGACGGCACGATCGTCGCGTTGGCCTCGGGCGACCCGCTCGTCTCGGGTATCGGGTCGACGCTCATCGACGTGCTCGGAGCCTCCCACGTGCGGGTGCTCCCGGCGCTCTCGTCGGTCACGCTGGCCCGGGCGGAGCTGCGCTGGGCCGCGGAGTCGTGTGCCGTCGTCACGCTCGTGGGTCGCGACAGCGCGTTGGTGCTGCGCGAGTTGGCGCCGGGGCGGCGGATCATCGTGCTGTCGTCGGACGAGTCGACCCCCGGTGAGGTCGCCGGGCTGCTGCGCGAGGCCGGGTATGGCTCGAGCGCGATGCACGTGCTCGGCGACCTGGGCTCCGGGGCGTTCCTGCGCCGGGATGGGGTGGCCGCCACCTGGTCGGGCGAGTCGCCGCGGCTGAACGTGCTGGGCCTCGAACTCGTCGGCCCGCCGCGAGGTGGGTGGGTCGCGGGCCTGCCGGATGAGGCGTTCGACCACGACGGTCAGCTGACCAAACGTGATCTGCGCGCCTCCGCGCTGTCTCGTCTGGCGCCCGTGCCCGGTGAGCACCTCTGGGACGTCGGCGCCGGCGCCGGGTCGATCGGCATCGAGTGGATGCGCGCGCACCCGACGTGCACGGCGACGGCGATCGAGGCCAACGTCGACCGGGCCGCCCGGGTGGCGCGCAACGCGGCGGCCCTCGGGGTGCCCGGCTTGGTCGTCGTCAATGGCCCCGCACCCGAGGCCCTGGCCGGGCTGCCCACGCCCGACGCGATCTTCATCGGTGGCGGCGCGACGCGGCCGGGCGTGCTCGACGCGTGCCTGGCGGCGCTGCCCGTCGGCGGTCGGATCGTCGTGCACGGCGTGACCGTGGAGACCGAACGGCTGCTCGGGCAGGCGCACGCGGAGCACGGTGGCGAACTGACGCGGATCGCCGTCGAGGTGTCCGCCCCGATCGGCGGTTACACCGGGTGGACGCCACTGCGTACGGTGACGCAGTGGGCGTTCACGCGGGGTGCTGTCTAGGCCGGTTCTGATGAGGCCCGGCGCTTGAGCCGTCGGTCGCGGGAGGCGTCGTAGAGGAACGATTCTCCGCCGCTGGCCGGGTCGAGCGCGCGGCCGACGAGAATCACCGCGGCCTGGGTCAGACCCGCCTGCTCGACCTGGTCGGCGATCGTGCCGACCGTGCCGCGCAGGATCTGCTGCTCGGGCTGGCTGGCGCGGTAGACCACGACGACCGGGCAGTCCGGGCCGTACTCCGGCTCGATCTCGGACATGAGTTCGCGGGTGCGCCGGATCGCCAGGTGGAGCACGAGCGTGGCGCGCGTGGCCGCGAACGCGGCCAACGACTCGGTTGCGGGCATCGCCGTCGAGCGGGCCTGGGTGCGCGTCAGCACGACGGACTGGCTGATGAGCGGCACGGTGAGCTCGCGCCCGACGAGCGCGGCGGCCGCGGCGTAGGCAGGCACGCCGGGGGTGACGTCCCAGGTCACGCCGGCCGCGTCGAGTCGGCGCGTCTGCTCCGAGAGCGCGGAGTACACGGTGAGGTCCCCCGACGCGAGCCGCACGACCTCCTGGCCGGCGCGGTGGGCGTCGACAAGGTGCGCGGTGATCTGGTCGAGGTCGAGGTCCTGGGTGTCGATCAGCGTCGCGCTCGGGCTGACGTGGCTGAGCACCTCGGGGTCGAGGTACGTGCCGGGATACAGCACGACGTCGGCGGCGCCGAGCAGGCGCGTGGCCCGCACGGTCAGCAGGTCGGCCGCGCCCGGCCCGGCGCCGACGAAGTGGACCGTGGCCGATGTCACGGAAGCCTGCGCACTCACTGCACGAACCTCGGCGTCCACACGCCGGCCGCGCTGACCCGCGTCGACGATGCTCCGATGATGAGCAGGCACTTCATGTCGATCGTCGCCGGGTCGAGGTCACCCAGCGTGGTGAGCGTCAGCGACTCCTCGGCCCGGCCCACGTCCCGGCCGACGATGACCACGGTCTCGGGCGCACGATGCTCCAGCAGGACCTGCCGCGCGGTGGCGATCTGCTCGGTGCGCGAGCGCGACGCGGGGTTGTAGATCGCGAGCACGAGGTCGGCCTCGGAGACGGCGCGCAGGCGTTTCTCGACGACCTCCCACGGCTTGAGCCGGTCGGAGAGCGAGATGACCGCGAAGTCGGCGCCGATCGGCGCTCCGGCCTTGGCCGCGACGGCCTGGACCGCGCTGACACCCGGCTGCACGCGGATGGCGACGTCGGCGTACGTCGGGTCCTCGGCGGCCTCGAACACCGCGGCGGCCATGCCGAACACGCCCGCGTCCCCGCCGGAGACGACCGCGACCTTCTCGCCCGCCTTGGCCAGGTCGAGGGCGTGCCGGGCACGGTCGACCTCGACGGTGTTGCCGGTGGCGTGCCGGGTCAGGCCGGCCCGTTGGGGCACGCGCTCGACGTACGGGCCGTACCCGATGATGTGGTCGACCTCGGCGAGCGCGGCGGAGACCTCGGGGGTGAGCCACTGGTCGGGACCGGGGCCCAGACCGACGACGAGCAGCTCCGCGGGGGTGACGTGGCCGTTCGCCCCGGAGCCGTTCGCGACTGCGGCCGCGCCGTTGCGCAGACGCTCCGCGCTCGGGTCGGCCGCGCTGTCGCCGGGGACGACGATGAGCGAGAAGTACGGCACCGAGGCGGGGTCGACGTCGGACACCGGCAACCAGCGTTCTTCGGCCTGCGACGCGCGCTCGATGTACCACGCTCCGTCGAGGCGGCCGGCCTGCGCGAGGGCCGAACGTACGGCCGGGAACGTGCGGCCCAGCTTCATGATGATCGCGCCGTCGGTGTCGGCCAGACGGCGCGCGAGTTCGGGCTCGGGCAGCGTGCCGGGCAGGACCGTCAGCACGTCGTTCTGCCGCACCAGCGGTGTCGAGATCGCGGCGGTGGCGGCGGCGAAGGCGGGCACGCCCGGCACGACGGAGGTGTCGTAGACACCCGTGAACCGGTCGTGCAGGTACATCGACGAGCCGTAGAACAGCGGGTCGCCCTCGGCGAGCAGCACGACGTCACGGCCGTCGTCGAGATGGGCGGAGAGTCGTACGGCACAGTCCTCGTAGAAGTCGGCCATGGCGCCGACGTAGCCGCCCGGATGATCGGTCACACCCGTGGTGATCGGGTAGCGCAACTCCTCCTCGATCGCCGTGGCCGGGATCAGGTCGGCGGCAATGCGGCGGGCGTGCGAGGCCTTGTTGACGCCCGCGTGGTAGGCCACGACGGCGGCCTGGCCAATGATGCGGGCGGCCTTGAGCGTGATGAGTTCGGGGTCGCCCGGGCCGATGCCGACGACGGTGAAACGGCCGCTCACTCCTTCTCCTGCGCGAGGGCGTTGAGGGCCGAGGAGGTCATGGCCGAGCCGCCGCGCCGGCCACGGACCGTGACGAACGGGATGTCGATGCCGTGGGTGGTGTCGAAGTCGATGAGAGCCTCCTTCGACTCGGCAGCGCCGATGAAGCCGACCGGGCATCCGACGATCGCGGCCGGGCGCGGGCCGCCGTCGAGGATCATCTCGAGCAGGTGGAACAGCGCCGTGGGGGCGTTGCCGATGGCGACGAGGGCGCCCTCGAGGTGGGGTTCCCAGAGGGAGACGGCCGCGGCCGTGCGGGTGGTGGCCCACTCGCGGGCCAGGCCGGGCACGCGCTCGTCGTTGAGGAGGCAGATGACGTCGTTGTCCCGGGGCAGGCGGGCGCGCGTGACGCCGGTGGCGACCATCGTCGCGTCGCAGAGGATCGGCGCTCCGGCCTCGAGGGCGGCGCGGGAGGCGGCGACCATCTGCGGGTGGACGACGAGGTCCTTCGCGAGGTCGACCTGGCCGCTGCCGTGGATCATGCGCACCGCGAGCTTCTCGGCGTCGGTCGGGATACCGCCCAGGTCGGCCTCGCGGCGGATCGTGGCGAACGAGTCGACGTAGATCGCCGGGCCGTTGTCGACGTACTCGTAGTGGCGTGCGGGGCGTTTCGGGGTCATGCGGGGTCCTTGGGGAGGTAGATGCCGCGCCACGGCGTGACGATCAGGCGGTCGGAATCGGCGGTGAGGGTGTCGATGGCGGCGCGGTCGAGGCCGGTGGCGGGGACCTCGACGTGCCGGCCGCCCGGGACGTCACCGTACGGCAGCGGGTCGATCGGTGTGGGCAGGCGCGGGTCGGGCCGGTGCGCGTCGGCCAGTGGGGTGGCGCATTCCTGCACGTGCCAGGCGGCGGTGGGGCCGGTGCCGCGGATCTGCAGGAACCGCACGGTGAGCTCGACGAGGGTGGTGGAGGCGTCGTTGAGGTCGACGATCTCACCCCACCCATCGCCGATCCGCAGTTGCGCGGTGGTGTCGTCGAGCGCGACGAGGCCCAGGTCGCAGGTGTGGTTCAGGAGGTCGCCGCGGCCGTCGTCGAGGACGAACAGGAATTTGCCGGGGACGTGCGCGAGGGCCGGGTCGGCGCAGAGTCGAGCGTCGAGGTCGCGGCCGAGCGGGGTGAGGTCGGCGCGGCCACCGGCGATGCCGGTCCGGGGGGAGATCATGACGTTGCGCATGAGTTCGTGGGTGCGCGTCGGGAGGAGTCCGGTGGACTCGAGCGCGAGCAGGGCGGCCTCGTCGAGGTGGCCGTCGGTGCCGGGGAAGGCGCGCAGTTGCAGGTTGGCGCGGCTCGTCACGTGGATGCGCCCGTCGCCGTACCGCTCGGCCACCCCCACCAGGTCCGTGAGTTGCGTGGCGGTGACGTGACCGCCGATGAGGCGCAGGCGCACGAGGAGGCCGTCGTCGGCCGGCCACGGCCGCAGCACCCCGGGACAACGATCTTGGCGATCACGCAGGACTGGTGGCACGGTCACACAGGGTACCGCTCGTGCGTCTCGGGGACGTTGACGGCCGGGCAGGCGTGCATTTGAGGTACACAAAGTCGATTCGGTCTCTGGCAGATCCGCATGAAACCGGGGTTCGCCAAGAAGGACCCGCGACTTTGTGTACCTCAAATGTACGCTCGGACTGTCAGCGCCCAAGTGGAGGGACACGGTGGCCGACAAGGTCGACTTCAAGAGAACGCTCGCTGCGTACCGCGCCCGGGCGGGCGAGTTTCGCGCGCCGGAGAAGTTGCGGACGATCCTGCGCCAGCCCGTGCGATAGCGGTCACGTCGTTCGATCGACCTGGCGTGCGGGCATTGACCGGCCTCAGCCGCGGTGCTCCACTGGAAGGAGCGCGGCGGGCGAGTCGCGCCCCTCGACGACCGAAGGAGCCTCGGTCATGACCTACCTCAAACCGTCAGCGTTCACGCGGCGCGTGTTCAACCCGATCATGGGGAGACTCACTCCGGGTGCGATCGAGGACCTCAGCGTCATTGGGCGACGATCCAATCGCCCGCATCACACGCCGATCCAACCGGTCGTCGTAGGTGGCTCGGAGTACCTCGTCGCGGTCTACGGGGATACGCAATGGAGCCGCAACCTGCGTGCCAGCGGCATCGGCGAACTCACCCACCACGGTCACCACCGGTCCGTTCGTGCCCAGGAGGTTCCGGTCACCGAGCGGGGACCCATCCTGGCCGCGTACCGCAAGGAGGCCCGCGGTGTTGAGGCGCCATTCCGCATGCTGCCCGATCCAGCCGACCACCCGGTCTTCCGGGTGACGCCGATGATGTCAGCCGAATGAGTCGCACCGTTCAAGTGACGTTCGACTGCGCCGACCCGGCTGCACTGGCCGCCTTCTGGGCCGAGGCGCTCGGCTACCGCGTTCAGGAGCCGCCCGCCGGCTTCGCCACGTGGGAGGCGGCGCTCACCGCCTTCGGCGTGCCGCCGGAGCGTCACAACGACGCCTCGGCGATCATCGATCCGGACGGCGCCGGACCACGCGTGTTCTTCCAGCGGGTGCCCGAGGGCAAGCAGGTCAAGAACCGGGTGCATCTGGACGTGCGCGCTGCACCTGGGTTACAGGGAGATTCGCGGATGGAGTTGCTCGAACTCGAAGCCGCTCGCCTGCAGACGTTGGGCGCGACGCGACTGGCCCGCTTCGAGCCCGCGCCGCCCATGGGTGCCGGACACCTCGTCATGGCCGACCCCGAGGGCAACGAGTTCTGTCTCGATTGACCGAAACGCTGTCCCCGACTTGGGAGACGTTCAGGGCATGGCGAACTACCCGCGCGTCCGGCAACAGCACGTCGCAATGTTCGGCGAGTCCGGATCTGGAAAGACCGTCCTGGTCTCGTCGTTCTACGGCCCACGCAAGAGGGCCACTGGAAGAACGACGACACCCAAACGGTCCAGGCGTCCCGCGGCCTCGCCAAGCTTCATCATGAGCGAGTCGCCCGCCTCCTGAAGCAGCGGGTCATCCAGATACTCACCCTTGCCGCGAGCGACGATTTCAGTTGCGCGTGTGAGCCATCCATGAACGTGGAGCAACTCCTTGGCTGTGCGTCGATCCATCAGAGAAGGACCGCCTCGCGCCGGATGTCGTCATCGATTCTTGGCTTCAGACCACCGCGAGACACGAGATCGACTTCCCTGCCCAGCACCACCTCCAGCGTCTCCTTGAACCGGACGAAATCGAAACCGCTCGTCCCGACCGGAGCGTCGACGAGCAGGTCGATATCAGAATCAGGCCGGGCCTCATGACGCGCCACCGATCCGAACACCGCCAAGTTCGTGTAGCCACGCACCGCGGCCAGTTCCTTGAGCACCGGAGCGGCGGCGTTCACGAGGGTTTCTGGGTCAACTGCCGCCAGGTCGGGTGCGGCTGCCAACTGCTGACTCACCGCCGACTGGGAAATCCCAACGGCATTCGCGATCTCACGCTGGCTCATGCCCTCACCCTGCATGGCGCGCAGCACCAAGATCCGGCGAAGCCGTGCGAATTCTTCCGCCCGACGTGCTCCGAGATACTGATCCGTCAGGTCCATAAGTGAACCTTATCAGAGCCGAGCCAAGCAGCCATCGGAGCGCAGCACGCGCTCCAACTCGACGCGAACAGCCTCTTCCAACGCCACCTCCCTCGAACCAGACAACCGCCGCAAAGCGCCCGTCCTCCATCGGCAGGGAATCCTCGGAGAACGGCACGGTCGCCAGATCGTCTACCGCATCGCCGACGATCACGTGGCCCACGTCTTCCTCGACGCCTTCCAGCACAGTGGCGAGAGCGACGCCTGATCCCGCCTGGTTGCGACGCGGTCAGCCAGCGCCGGTGGGGAACGTCGGTGCCCCCGGCTCGGCGGGAATCTCGAGCACCTGGCACAGCGCGCTGATGCCGAGGTACAACGACGCCACCGCCAGGAACTCCACCCGTTCGGCGTCGGTGAGCTGCTGGCGAACCTGCGCGTCCTGCTCGTCGGTGAGCGCACGACGATCCGCCACCGCATCGGCAATGGTGATGATCGCCCCTTGATGCGGCGTCCACCCGGGTTCCGGAGCGTCGTTCGTCACCGTCGCGGCCACCTGACTCGGCGTGAGCCCGGAGGTCTTGCCGAAGTACGCGACGTGCACACCCCACTCGTGCTCGGCCCCACACCGGCCAGTGACCCGCAGGATCACGAGTTCGCGATCCGCCGGGTCGAGCTGACCGGTGTGAAGCAGGCCGTGCAGCCCCAGGATCGGGCCGCGCGCGTACCCCTCCAGCACCCGCGGGTTGGCACCCATCGCCAAATACAGCAGCGGGGGCTGGTTCGGCGGCGGGACCACCTGCTCCAGCAGTGCCTTCGACTCGGCGGGCAATTCGGGAATGGTGAACGCGGGCATCGTGGCTCCTGGATGTATGGGCGAAATGGGACCGGGCCAGCCGTCAGTGCGCGACGGCCGCGTCCCTCAGTTGCCCCTTGAGCACCTTGCCGACCGAGTTGACGGGAAGCTGCCCGATGAACGTGACCTGCTTGGGGACCTTGAACCCGGCCAGTCGCTCGCGCGCAAAGGCGACGATCTCGTCGGCCGACTCGCCCTCGGGACTCGTCGCGACGACATACGCCACGGCAATCTCGCCCCACGTGCTGTCCGGTGTACCGACCACGGCCACGTCCTGCACGGCGGGGTGCTGGCGCAGCACCGCTTCGACCTCGGCGGGATAGACGTTCTCCCCACCGCTGATGATCAGGTCCTTGAGGCGGTCGACGAGCACGAGAACACCGGTTTCGTCCACGTGGCCGAGGTCACCACTGCGGTACCAGCCATCGGCCGTGATCGCGCCGGCCGTCGCCACCGGGTTGTTCCAGTACCCCGCGAACCGCTGCGGGCCTCGCATCCACACCTCGCCGGCCTCCCCCGGCGGGAGGTCGGCACCGGTGACGGGATCGACGATCCGCAGGTCGCTGTGGAAGACCGCACGCCCCTGACCGCGAACATAGTCCGGCCCGATGTGCGGGCCGGCGAGCGTCATCTGCCCGCTGAACTCCGTCGAACCGTAAACGACCTGCAGGACCACTCCGAGTTCGGCGAACGCATCGACGAGCTCCGGCGGAACCGGCGAGGCGCCGCACGTGATGTTGATCAGGCTCGAGGCGTCGACGTCCGCGTTGCGGGCGACATGCAGCATGGCCTGGGCCATGAGCGGTACCGTCATCATCGTCGTGATGCGCTCGGCCTTGATGGTCTGCCACACGGCGACCGGGTCGAAGTCGCGCATGAAGACCGTGGCCGAACCCCGGAACACATCGGCGATCAACGGCGCCAGCCCGCCGATGTGGAACATCGGCGCGACGAGCAGGAAGCGGTGCGAGGCCTCCCACGGCATCGTGACCGTCATGCCGTCCGTGGACCAGAACAGGTTCGCGTGGGTGATGACCGCGCCCTTCGAGCGGCCGGTCGTGCCCGACGTGTACATGATGAGAGCCGGAGCGTCGAGGGCGACGTCCGCGGGCGGCGTCACCTCCCCGGTGTGGCCGGCAATGGCCTCCGCGTACCCACCCTGACCCGAAGCGGTGTGCACCAGTCGCGGGATCGCGCGACCGGTCGCGTCGACGAAGCCGTCGACATTGGCCGTGAAGTCGTCGTCATGGAGGATCACGACGGGGTCGCTGTCGGTGAGCACGTGGACGAGTTCGGGAACGGGCAGGCGCCAGTTGACCGCCACTGCGATGGCACCCAGGCGGGCCGCCGCGAACAGGCCGGTGGCGAAGAACTCGCCGTTCTTGGCCAGGATCGCCACCCGGTCGCCCGGGGTGACCCCGAGGGAGGCGAGGTGCGCGGCCAGGGCGACCGCACGCTGCTCCGCCTCGGCGTACGTGACGCGGAGGTCGCCGTCGACGTAGGCCTCGGCGTCGGGAGTGAGGCGCGCCCGTCGCTGGAGGATCTCGTAGAGCGTGGGTGCCCCGCCGGTGGCCGGCGCCGGCGCGTCGGTGGAGGAGAGGGTCTGTGTGGTCATGGTGATCAGGCCTTCGGGACGGAGCGTTCGATGATGGCGGCGGTGTCGATGCCCGGGGTCAGGGTGCCGAAGACGGTGCCCCACTCCCCGCCGAGTCGTGAGCCGGTGAAGGCGTCGGCCACGGCCGGGTGACCGAAGCGCACGAGCAGTGCACCCTGGAGGGCGAGGGCGAGATCGCCGACCACCGTGCGGGCCCGGAACTCCAGCGTCTCGGGGTTCGCGAACTGCGTCTTGACCTGGGCGACGAAACGGTCGAGTCGCGCGTCCGCGCCGGCGACGGAGTCGAGTTCGTCGAAGAGGGCATTGAGGGTCTCCGGCTGCTTCGCCACGGCACGCAGGGTGTCGAGCGCCGCCACGTTCCCGGTGCCCTCCCAGATCGACGCCAGGGGCGACTCGCGGAAGAGCCGCGGCATCCGAGACTCCTCGACGTACCCGTTGCCGCCGAGGCACTCGAGCGCCTCGGCCACATGCACCGGCCCGCGCTTGCACACGTAGTACTTGGAGACCGCGAGTCCGATGCGGCGCAGGAGCGCAGCGTGCTCGTCTCCGGCGTGGGCGCGGTCGGTCAGCGCGGCGAGCCACAGCGCGACGGTGGTCGACGCCTCGGCCTCGACGGCCAGGTCCGCGACGACGTTGCGCATGAGCGGCTGGTCGATGAGGGTCGCGCCGAACGCGGCGCGGTGGGCGACGTGGTGAATCGCCTGCTGGACGCTCTGTCGCATCAGCGTCGCGGTGCCCAGGGTGCAGTCCAGTCGCGTGTTGTTGACCATCTCGATGATCGTCGGCACGCCACGGCCCTCGTCACCGAGTCGCCACCCGAGGGCGTTCTCGTACTCGACCTCGCTACTGGCGTTGGAGTGGTTGCCGAGCTTGTCCTTGAGCCGCTGGATCTTGATCGGGTTGAGCGTGCCGTCGGGCAGGACGCGCGGCAGGACGAAGCAGGTCAGGCCGCCGGGGGCCTGTGCGAGGGTGAGCAGGATGTCCGACATCGGGGCGCTGGTGAACCACTTGTGCCCGACGATGCGGTAGCTGCCGTCCGACTGCGCAGTGGCCGTGGTGGTGTTGGCGCGCACGTCGGAGCCGCCCTGCTTCTCGGTCATGGACATGCCCGCGATGAGGCCGGCCTTCGTGCCCGGCGCCCGCAGCCCGGGCTCGTAGACGTCGGTGGTGAGCAGCGGCTCGTACAGCGCGGCCTGCTCGGGGTCGACGCGCAGCGCCGGCACGGCCGCGTAGGTCATCGAGATCGGGCAGCCGTGGCCGGCGTCGACGGCCTGCCACAGGCTGAACTTGGCCGCGCGGATGAGGTGGGCGTTGGGGCGCGGGTCTCGCCACGGCGCTCCGTGAAGCCCGAAGCCGACCGCGGTGCGCATGAGCTCGTGATACGCCGGGTCGTAGACGACCTCGTCGACGCGGTTGCCGTAGCGGTCGTGGGTCTTGAGCACCGGCGGGTGCTCCTCGGCGAGGTCGCCGAGGTCGAGGGCGTGGGCGGTGCCGGCGGCGATGCCGACCTCGTCGACCTCGTCGAGGGCGTCGCTCGCGCCTTCGCGGATCAGCGCCTCGCGGATTGCCGGGTACTCGGCAGTGTTGTAGTCAACCAACAATGGGGCCTGGTTGAAGACCTCGTGGGTGATCATCGCTTCTCCTGGGTGGTGGTGGCTGGGGTTGACGCAGTGATACGGGTGAGGGTCTCGGCGAGCTCGGCTCGGTAGTCGTCGTAGGTCCAGCGCAACTCGTCGGCCGGCCAGTGCTCGGGGGCGAGTTCGTCGGGCAACGCGGGGTCGGTGCACAGGTGGCGCACGGCAGCGGCCGCGGCGGCGAGGCGGAGCATCGCCTCGCCGTCGGAGCGCAGCGTGTCGAGGAGGAGGTGGGCGGTCTCGGCCCAGTTGTCGAGATCCCACAATTCTCGGGCGAGACGACGTTCGTCATCGGGCAGGGTGACGAACGAGCGCACCTCCTCGGGTTGCGGAGCGTCGTGACTCGCGAGGTTGTCCGGGCGCAGCCAGACACCCTCGCGCAGTTCGGCGAAGCGGTGGCGCATCATGTCGGTCCGCAGCGCGGCGCGGCGCGCGGCCGATCGCCCACGGTCGACGACGACGGCCATGCGCCACATGCCGCTGTGGGGCCGGCAACGCGGTCGCATGAGTTCTTCGGTGACGGAGCGTCGTTCGAGGTGACGGGGGGCCAGGGCGTAGGTGCCGTCGGCCAGGACCAGGTCACCGGCGGAGGCCATGCGCGAGAGGGCCACGCGTGTCGTCGCGGGGGCGATGCCGAAGTGCTCGCCGAGCGTGGTCAGGTCGCGTGCGCTCATGCGCGGCGGGTGCGAGCCCAGCAGCAGGCTCAGCGCCACGGATCGGGCACTGAGGGGCGAGATCAACTCGTCGATGGCGGTCATCGATGACCGGCCGAGGTGGCGCTCTTCACCCCACGAGTATTACATGTACACATCAACTGATTCATGAGTGTAATGCGACTGATGCCGCGCAGGAGAGCGCGAGCACACACGACTCCGGCCCCTGACCACGAAGGGGCAGGGGCCGGAGCGGCGCGGGATGGGGTCAGGCCCGAACGGCCAAGTACTGATCGAGGGCCTCGGTCAGGGTGGCCGCGCTGGAGACGGGGCCACCCAGCCGGACGGCGCCGCGGTCGGTGTGCAGCAGGAGTGTCGGGTAGGAGTCGACACCCAGCTGGCGCAGTTCGCGGAACTCGCGCTCCGCCTCGGCGCGGCTGGCCGGGTCGAGGTAGGCCGCGACGACCGCGTCGGGGTCCAGGCCGAGTTCGGCCGCGAGGTCGCGGTAGACCTCGGCGTCGGACAGGTCCCGACCGTCGACGTACCACGCACGCTGGAGGGCGCCGGCGAACTCGAGTTGACGCTCCGGCGCCTGCCGCCGCAGGGCGACCAGACCCGTCGCCGCGTCGGTGGAGTCCATCACCCGCGTGCCGTCGGTGAGCACCTGCTGGTAGTCATCGCCGAAGGTCACGCCGGTCAGCGTGGCGATCCGGTCATTGGCCCCCGGAATGTGCGGGAAGTCGCCGATCGGCTGGGCGCGAGGCCCGGTGAAGAGGCCCCCGGAGAGCACCTGGAGGTCGATGCGATCGGCGTTCTGCTCGGCGAACTCGTGCAGCGCCGGGCCGAAGCCGTAGCACCAACCGCAGTAGGCGTCGAAACCGTAGGTGAGCTGGACACGGTCGTTCATGGGATCTCCGTTCGGATCGGTATCGCTGGTTGTTTGTGACTCCAAACTACGCAGCAAACCCCGGGTCCACGAGGTACGCTCGGGTCTCATCATGGTGAAAAACGGTCACGCAGTCATTCCCGGAGTTCAGTACGCGCCGCCCGCCGGTGATGCGGCCGGTGTCGAGGTGGTCACCCTCGCCGAACTGCACCGCCGGATGCAGGAGCACCAATCCTCACCTCGGGCACAACGACCCGACTTCCACCTCCTGCTCACCGTCGATCGCGGCGTGATCGTGCACATGGTCGACTTCCACGACCATGTCGTCGCCGACGGGGCGTGGCTGTTGGTTCGGCCCGGCCAGGTGCAGCGCTTCGGGGATCTATCATCGGCATCCGGGTCCGTCGTGATGTTTCCCGCCGGCACGCTGCCGGCGACGACCGCCGCCGAGGCCTCGCTCGACGATCCCTTCGGACGCATGCTCTGGACCCCCGCCGGCGCCGAGGGCGACGCGGTGCGGCAGGCCTTGGCGCACCTGACGCAGGAATACGGCGCCGGCGATGTGCCCGAACCCGCTCGATCGGCGATCCTGCGCCACCTGCTCGCCGTGCTGGTCCTCCGCGTGACCAACCTGACCACCTCGGCCGGGACGCCACGCGGTCCGGCCGACGACACGTTCCTCCGCTTTCGCGCCGCCGTCGAGAAGGGCTTCGCGGAGCATCGTGACGTCGCCCACTACGCCCGGCGCCTCGGGTACGCCCCGCGCACCCTCACCCGGGCCACCATCGAGGCGGCCGGGGTCGGTGCAAAGGAGTTCATCGACCAGCGGGTGATCCTCGAGGCCAAGCGGCTGCTCGCGCACACCGACGACCCGGCGGCGTCCATCGCCGCACGGCTCGGGTTTCCCGACGCGAGCAACTTCGTCAAGTACTTCGCGCTACGGGCCAACGCGACGCCGACCGCGTTTCGGGCACAATTCCGATCCGGTGCCGGTCAAGGACCGGCGGGGCCCCAAGGGTCGTGACAGGTGACGCCGAGAGGCGCGAAGCGTCGCGTGTTGCGCGTGACGACGGTCATCTGCCGGGCCTGTGCGAGGCTACCTGACCGATCCCCTGCTCGACGAGAGCCCCGGTGTGGACGCGCTCCGGGGCTCTCGTGCGGTCAGCCGAGGCGTTCGTCCGCCAGGACGGGCTCGGTGGCGTCCGGTGGCACGTTCCCTCCGGGCAGTTCGACGGCCAGCGGGCGCTCCTGGATGAACCAGGCCATCACCACGCCCACCAGGATGACCGGGACGAGGTAGGCGAACACCGGCGTGAGCGCCTCGGAGTAGGCCGTGATGACCGCGTCGTGGATGGCCGACGGGAGCTGCCCGACCAGTTCAGGGGTGAGCGCATTGGTGTCCATGCCGCCTTGGCCGGTGTTGGGCAGACGCGAAGTGAGTTCGCTGGTCAGTCGCGCAGTGAACAGGCTGCCGACGGCCGCGGCGCCGATGGAGGCACCCACCTCACGGAAGAAACTGTTCGCACCGGTGGCCGTACCGACCTCCTTGCCGGGGAAGGCATTCTGGACGACGAGGACCAGGATCTGCATGCCCAGACCCATGCCGGCGCCGAGGATGAAGAGCCAGGCTGACAGCACCCACAGGCTCGTTTCCGGCGTGATGGTCGACAGGAGGAACAGGCCCACGGCCATGACCACCCCGCTGGCGATCGGCATCCACTTGTACCGGCCGTACTTCGAGACCAACTGACCGGTGGACAGCGACGTGATCATCATGCCGGCGATCATCGGGATCAACATCAGACCGGCCTGGGTGGCGCCGAGGCCCTCGACCATCTGCAGATAGGTCGGCAGGTATCCGATGGTGCCGAACATCGCGATGGCCGTGATCAGCCCGACGGCGGTGGAGAGGGTGAAGTTGCGGTCCGCGAACAGGTGCATCGGGATGATGGGGTGCTCCGCGCGGAGTTCGACCCGCACGAAGACGATGGCGGCGACGACGGCGAGCGCGATGAGCCCGAGGATCGTCCCCGAGGTCCAGTCGTAGGTGTTCCCGCCCCACGAGGTCACCAGGATGACCGAGGTCACCGAGACCGCCATCGAGACGATGCCGGCAATGTCGGGTCGGAAGGACGCGTGCCGGGTGCCCTTGGGCAGGAAGGCCCAGGCGGCGGCGACGGCGAGCAGGCCGAGCGGGATGTTGATCCAGAAGGCCCAGCGCCAACCGATGCCCTCGGTGAACCAGCCGCCGAGCAGCGGGCCGGCGATCGCCGAGAGTCCGAACACCGCTCCGATGACGCCCATGTACTTGCCGCGCTCCCGCTCCGGGACGACGTCGGCCACGATCGCCTGGCTGAGCAGCATGAGGCCACCGCCGCCGAGACCCTGGATGGTGCGCGCGATGATGAGCCAGGTCATGTCCTGGGCCAACCCGCCGACGACGGAGCCGGCGATGAACAGCCCGAGTGCCCCGATGAAGAGCCACTTGCGGCCCAACAGGTCACCGAACTTGCCATACACCGGCATCGTCACGGTGGCCGCGAGGATGTATGCGGTGTGGACCCACATCATCTGGTCGACGCCGTCGAGTTCACCCACCACGGTGGGCAGGGCGGTACTGAAGATCGTCTGGTCGAGGCTGGAGAGCAGCATTGCGACCAGGAGTCCGGAGAAGACCAGGCGGAGCTTGGTCTGGGTTTCGAGCGTGGACACGGGTGGGGCCTTTCACCTCGGCGATCACAAGCGGAAGAATGTTTCCGTTTCAAGCCGTCGCCAGAGTAGCACTAACCGGAAGTTGTTTTCCACTTGCTACGGTGGTCGGGTGACCACCCCTGATGCCACCCCGCTCCGTGCCGATGCCCAGCGCAACCGCGAACGCATCCTGACCGCAGCCAAGGAGCTGCTCGCCGACCGGGGCATCAGCGTCGGCTTCGACGAGATCGCCCGTGCTGCCGGGGTGGGTACCGGCACGGTGTACCGACGCTTCCCGTGTCGGGACGCGCTGATCGACGCCCTCTTCGAGGAGAAGCTCGACGAGATCGTCGCCATCGCCGATGCGGCGCTGGCCGAGCATGACGTCCGCGCGGGCATCGCCTCCTTCTGTGAGCGCATGGCAATGGCCATGCACAGCGACCGCGCTCTGCCCGCTGTGATGATGCGAGAAGGAGAGTCGAATCCACGGCTTCTCGATCGGCGCGAGGAGATGGGCCGGCAGATGGGCAGTCGGATCAACGCGCTCGTCCAGCGCGGCCACGACGCCGGCGTTCTGCGCGACGGCTTCAGCGGCGGCGACCTGATGGTGCTCACTCACCTGCTCGGCCGGCTCCACGGCCCCGCCGGGTCGGATGTGTGGCGGCGTTACCTCATCCTGGTCCTCGACAGCATCTGGGAGCGCGGCGGCAACACCCCGCTGCCTGGGCCCGGGCCGGACTTCAGCCAGTTCGAGCAGATCGTGGACGACTTTTGAGACCTCGGGGCGAGAGCCACGCCTGACGGGCTTCCCAGACCGAAGAACTCCAACCTGGCGGGTCAGTCCACTAGCGCAGCGGCAGGTAGCGAACCGAGCCCTACCGGATGGTCACGTGTCCAACCGGGCCAGCAACTTCGCCCGGAGACCTTCGGGCGGGTATTGGGATTCGATTCGCGCCTGGATCTCGGCACCGCGCCGTTCTTGATCGGCGAGGTAAATCTCAACCTCGGCGCGGTGGTTCAGATAGTAGGCCAGCACGGCGTAGACATGGGCGAGTGCCACCGTGGGGTAGGACTCTTGAATCCTCTCGGGCGAGTCGCCCCGCTTGAACGCCGACACCAGGGTGTCCAAGGGCACGCGAGTACCCATGACCATGAGGCGACCCGCCGCGTCCCTGATCAGGGGGACCTGGTCTGGCTCGATCGCAACTGCGGTCATCTCGATGCACCTCCAAGCCCCAAGACTACTGGTGCATGTCAGCGTTATGGAGCGGATGAAAGGACATCAGAGGCTCGTCACCCCTCGAACGCGGTGGCCGACCGCGATGGATTCTCCCGAGATGGCACCGGCCAAAGGGGATACGAGGAACGCGATGAGGTGGGCGATATCCGCGGGGGTCGAGTCCCCGCCCCTGGCGACGGCAACCTCGGCCGACGGTTCGGTCGTGACGGCGCCGGGGCTGACCGTATTGACGGTGACACCCGTGCCGGCGAGGGAGTCGGCGAGGTTCTTGGCGGCAATGATGACCGCAGCATTCCGCACCGATCCTGCGAGGTTCCCGGTAAGGAAGGCATTCTGCCCGCTCAGCCCGACGATGCGCCCGTACCCCGCCTCGCGCATGCTCGGGATCGCCGCATTCGCCACCCGCAGAAACGTCAACGCCTTTCCCTCGAACGCCTCCAACACCTGATCGGGATCCGCATTCCGCGCAGGATCCAGCGTTTGCGCGCTGGGGGCGGCGGCGACCACGACCCCGTCGAGGCGGCCATGCTCGGCGTGGACACGCGCAAACCCGGCGGCGACCGACGCGTCGTCGGAGGCGTCCATCACGAGCCCGTCCCCGGCGCGACGTGAGGCCGGGATCGCCGTTGCACCCTCCGCCCGGAGCCTATCGACGATGGCGCTGCCGACGAGGCCGCGACCACCGACGACGAGAATGACGTGCTCCGTGAGCTGCAGATCCATGCGCCAATGCTATGGGGATCGCGGGCACGTCCCAGTCAGGCAGACCGCCGCCGCAGCGCTACCGGCAGCACTGCCGGTTCGCCGTGGCCGATCAGCGGTCGCGTTGCCACAGGCGATCCGCAACGCCCTGTTGGAGTGCATCATCGGGCTGAACAAGACCGAATGCGTCCGCACCACCGTAGTCCACGACGTCCCCTACAAGACCCTCGCCGACGTCGAATACGGCACCGCCGGCTGGGTCGATTGGTACAACCGGCGCCTCCACGGTTCCCTTGGAATGATGACCCCCGTGGAGTACCGCACCGCCCACTACGCTCCCCTCAACCTCGAGTCGCAGCCCGTATGAGAGCGGCCAGCAACCTCGGGCGGTTCATTCCTGCATCCGGCGCGCACCGTTCATGAACCCTCCGGATCGAGGACCCAGGCCTGCTTCAAAGGGATCCGAGCCCGGGTGCTTGCCGGCAGACGGTCGTAGGTCTCGAAGAGACGATTGAGGAGTTCTTCCGAGTCCCAGATCCGGAAGGAGGTCCGGTCGCGGAGGAACTCACGCGTGGCTGCGGTGGTCACTCCGCCCCATGCCACGAGGAGGCCCTGGTCAGCTCGGTGCTGGGTCATCGCTGAATGCAGTCCGCGCACGACCTTGACATCGATCGCGGTGGGCTCGCTCTTGACCTCGACGATCAGGGTGGGTGAGTCGAGGCCCAGGGGTCCCCTGCCAGCGAGGATGTCGACACCGCCGTCAGGGCCAGGGGGCGAGACCTCGCAGTGGAATCCCAGGGCTTCCAGAATGTCGGAAACCAGAGCGGTGAGTTTGTGGCCCGCGAAGTTCTCAACCAGATGCGTGCGGATCTGGTCCCTGATCGCTTCCAGACTTGGCGTGGGGTCGGGGTCGGACACCTCGGTTGAGTCTGGACTCGCGTCGGACTTTCGCGGCTCGGGCAACTTCGGCCAGGACCCGATGTTGCCGGGATCCTCGCCGGTGTTGAACAGCGCCAGCACGCGCTGACCTGCATTGTTCCGCGTAGGGTTGAACACCGTCATGATCGAGTTGAGCGAGTACAGCAGGTCGTCCTTGACTGCGGACTTGGAGACCGGCTCGTCCTGCCACACCACGGGGAGCTGATGTCGACGTTCAGTGTCCGACTCGTTGGCTTGATAGCGGTACGGCCCGGAGCTCTTGCCGAGGTAAAGGTAACCGGGCCCTGTGCGTCAGGCTGAGGTGAGACACCACTGCTGAGTTCCTTCCCTCTGCACGGGGCGAGAAGCGAGACACCGGATGACGATGACGTTGGCCGATGCTGCCCGGATCGATGATGGGGTGGTGACCCCTCGAGCAGACCGTCCGAAGCGGCGCACCTTCACCGCGGAGTACAAGGCGCAGATCCTGGCCGAGTACGACGCCGCGGACCGTAACGAGCGTGGCGCGATCCTGCGCCGGGAGGGTCTGTACTCCTCCCACATCGCGGAGTGGCGCAAGGCCGCCGAGGCCGGCGCGAGTGCCGCGCTCGGCCCCAAGGCCAAGGACCGCCGGGACCGGGAGATCGAGCAGCTGCGGGCGCGGGCGGAGAAGGCTGAGGCCGAGGTGGCCAAGACCCAGGCCGCGTTGGACCTGGTGGGAAAAGCACACGCGCTCTTGGAGACGCTCTCCGAGAGCACGGACACGCCGAGGCGGTCGCAGCGGTGATCAACCCGGCGGTCGACGAGCTCGCCGAGCTGACCTCGGTCAAGAAGGCATGCGAACTGTTGGGCCGAGCCAGGGGCAGTCACTACCGCGCCAAGCAGCCCCCACGGGCGCGCGACCCCCGGCCGCGGCCGACACCCCCGAACGCACTCGCTGCCGCCGAGCAGGCGCAGGTTCTGCAGGTGCTGACCTCGGAGAGGTTCTGCGACAAGTCGGTGGCCCAGACCTGGGCCACGCTGCTGGACGAGGGCACCTACCTGTGTTCGATGTCCACGATGCACCGGCTACTGCGCGCCCACGGCGCGGCCGGCGAACGGCGCCGGCAGGCCACCCATCCGGCGAAGAAGAAGCCCGAGCTGCTGGCCACCGGGCCCGGGCAGGTGTGGTCGTGGGACATCACCAAACTCCGCGGCCCCGGCCGCGGCATCTGGTTCCAGCTCTACGTGGTGCTCGACATCTTCTCCCGCTACGTCGTGGCCTGGACCGTCCAGGCGAGCGAGGACTCCGAGATCGCCAAGACGATGCTCGAAGAAGCCATGGGCGTCCACGGCATCCCCGAAGCGATCCACGCCGACCGAGGCACCTCGATGACCTCCAAACCCGTCGCGCAGCTCCTGCTCGACCTCGGGGTGGACCGGTCGCACTCCCGGCCGCGGGTGAGCAACGACAACCCCTACAGCGAGTCCGCGTTCAAGACCCTCAAGTACGCGCCGGTCTTCCCCGAGGCGTTCGGATCCCTGGCCGACGCGAGGGCGTTCTGCGAGGGCTTCTTCGGCTACTACAACCATGAGCACCGTCATACCGGGATCGGGCTGCACACCCCCGCCTCAGTGCACCACGGCACCGCAACCGAGATCCGGGCCCAGCGCCAGACCACGCTCGATGCCGCCCACGCCGCCCACCCCGAACGGTTCGGCAACCGCCGACCCCAGGCCCCCCAGCTGCCCAAGGCCGCCTGGATCAACCAGCCATCACCGGAGGCCCTCATACAGACCGCGTAACGAGACGTGTCTCAGACTGCTTGACATCTTCCGGGGTCGAAGTTTCGACGGCATGATCACGATGTCGCCAGGTCGTATCTGGCTGCGGAATGCCCAAGCCTGTCCAGTGAGGTTGGCCAGGCGACCCGGGGAGTCTTCGGGGTACGCGGCGTCCATCAGCGAGCGCATCTCCTCGCGAGACGACACCCCGGTGAGGTTGCCGATGCCCCATCCAATCGTCGCTGTGTCCGCGACGAGGTTGGCTTGCTCCTGCTCTCCGTCACGACCTGCACGGACCACCCATGCCTTGCTCATCATGCGCTCCTCCTTGGCTTGTAGGAGTGGTCGCCTCCACCGATGGACCGCCCGCGCGTCGGTTCGGCCGGAACACTCCGTCAGTCCATCGGTTTGACCTTCTCCTCGATGAAGGCGATCTCGTCATCGTCGAGTCCGTACTTGGCGTACAGCTGTTGGTCGATCTCCGGGATCGACTTGGACCAGTCGATGTCTGATGCCGAGGTGAAGTCCTGGGCAGGGACACACTTCCAGGTGCTTCGCGGGTTGTGCTGCGTCACCTTCAACACGTAGAGCATCGCTCTAGCGAACTTGGTCTTGACATAGGCGAAGCAGGCCAGTGCTTCACCTTCGGTGTCGAACGCACCAATGGTCAGGAACGTCTGCGTCACCCCCACACCGGGGCCGAGCACCTGGGGAGCTGCCATCTGCCCCAACTGGTTGGACTCATTCGCGGCAGGAACAGCAACCTTGTACTTGTCGAAACTCCCCGGACAGGTTATGTAGGCGCTACGAATCCAGCGGTAGATCCGCTTGTTCTTGATGACACCGAGGAGACGCACATAAGTGCCGTTTTCGGCTGGCGGTGTCGCATGAAAGAGGAACTCAAGCTGCTCAAAGGTGTTCGTGCTGACCCGGAACTGCGCATCACTCGACATCTTGCTCGCCGCGTGGGGGTGGTCGTCGTGCATCGCCTGCGTGAATGCGTAATCCCGTCCGCTCGACACATCACCGTCGACGAACGTCGCGCCGGACTCACGCACCTTGTGCAGGATCGTCTTGAGTTCGGGGTATGCCGTGAATGTCCCGATTGGAGCGCCAGCGCGGGAGTCGTCGCGATATGTCACAGCGATTCCTGCGCGAATCTTCGTGCCGGGAAAGAGTTCCGAACTGTCTCGGACGTAGATCGGCACCGTGAGGTGTGGGTCTGCGAGCATCTTCTCGTTCCACGTCTTCGAGGTGAACCCGGCGTTGAACAGGAAGCGTGCCGGGGTGATGAGCACGACCTTCTTGCCGACCTCGTAGGCGGCGTCCATGAACAGGTGGTAGACGGGGGTATCCCGGGTTCCCCCACCCTGGGCCTCTTCCTGGTAGGGCGGGTTGCCAATGACGACGTCGAACTTCTTGCTCATGTCAGTTGCCTTCCGTCAGCATCTCGTCGACCATCTTCTGCCGTTCCTCGGGGCTCATTCGTGCCAGGTTCCCCACCTTGAAGTGGCCTGAGTCCTGGAGCCACGCCTTGCGCTCGGGCACACCGCCAGAGACCGCCTCGATGGTGATGCGGTGCAGAATCTGGTTGTGGCTCATCTCGAACACCTGTGAGGTCAGGATGTGCTTGAGTCGCTCCCCCAGGTCCGGGTAGGTGTCGGCCAAGCCAGCGTCGAGGCGTCGCACGAGCTCCATCAAGAACAACCCCGCGGTGGAGAACAGGTCCGCGAAGGTCTTGGTTTGGTCACTGAAGATGCCCGGGTTCTCGGCCTCCAGGGTGTCGACCATCATCTTCACCACCGGCTGCGGGGTGAAGACCAGCGAGGTCTTCTGCTGCGGAATGTACGCAAAGATGTTCTCGGTCTGGGCGTCGTCGAAGTAGTCGGCCAGGGCCTCCTTCTTGTCGAGGAACTCCTGCACGGACCGGTCGAAGACGGCCTCGTCGAACATGCCTGGGATCTGTACGACCGCGCCGTCCTTCTCGGTGACCTCCTGACCGTCGCGCAAGATACGGAACTCGGCCTCGGTGATGCCGGTGATCTCCTCGAAAACGTCGTCGGGCGTGTAGTCGTCGAAGTTCGACAGGCGCAGGTCACGGTCGCCGTAGGCCATCAGGAACATCGGGATCGTGCGGGCGAAACCGCGTAGATGGGATCGGGTGTCGTCCATCGTCTGGTCGGCGCGCTTCTGCTCCTTCTTGGTCTCCTCGCGGATGACCACCTCGGGCACGATCTCCTCCATCGTCTTGTCGACGATGGCCAAGATGCTCGCGTGGAAGGCCCCATCCTGCTCGAGCTTCTTGGCCTGCACGTCCTCTGCCACGGCCTCCGTGGCCGCGTTCTTCAGCTCGTCCTCGAGGTGCTTGCTCGCGATCTTGTGTTCGACGTAGGCGCGCTCGACCTCTCCCCTCACGACCTGCTCGGTCCGCTTCTCATCGCGCTTGACCTGCGCGTCGGTCAGTCCGAAGGCCTTCTTCAACTCCTCGCGCTTCTGGCGGGTCTGCTCGGTCACGGCCTCCGCGATCTGCTTCGCCGCGATCTGAGGAGGGGCTGCCGGCTGGATGGCCGGAAGGTCCTCGACTCGGTAGACCGGCTTGCCGAGCTGGGCGATCTTCGGGTTGATCACGGTCTCGACATCGACCTTGACGTTGCCGTAGGGGTCGGTGACCGGCGGCGGCTGCGGAATCTCGACCGGCTCGCCGTTCTTGATCTTGCCCTGCTTGGCCACCGGCAGCTTGTCGAGGATCTCCTTCACATGCTCGGAGTAGCGGAAGATCCCCGCGACGTTGGCGAACAGCAGGTTCGACAGGAATCCGCGGCGCACGACCTCACGGGCCTTGAACACCTGCGGGAAGGTCAGCACCTGGGCCGCGTCGAGTTCGATCATCCGACCCTCTGTGTCCTCACCCAGAACGGGAAAGAAGTTGAGCAAAGAGCGGATGTTGCCCTGCCGCGCCACAGGGTCGCCCGAGGGGTTGGGGTGCAGGTTGTTGGCGAAGGCGTCGAAGATCGTCAGCGTCCGCTCGGGCGCGAAGTCGAAGATATAGGCGTTCTCCTTCTGGAAGACCTGGCCCCCACGCTCGAAGGTGCACGGGTTCTGCGCCCGGAACGCCGCCTGCATGTACAGCGCCGGTGAGGTCAGGTCGGACAGCATGATGACCGCCGTCCACTCGGGGATCGTGACACCCGTGGTCAGTTGCCCCACCGACAACGTGATGGTCCTGCCTCCGGTGGCCTCGGCTTCCGCAATGGCCTTGCGCACCTTGTCGAGGGACTTGCCGACAGCGACATCGTCAGTGTCGTCCTCGCTCTTGCCGTCGCCGGCCGCCAGAACAATCGTGTAGTCCTTGAAGACCTCGTGCTTCTTCAACATCCGTTCCAGGGCCTTGGCTGACGCGACACGGTTGAGCAGCCAAAACGAGTGGCGGATCTCGTCACGCAGCTCGGGCGTCGAGAACGGGTACTTCTCGTGCGTCGTCATCGAGTCGAGGAAGCGCGACACGTCGTCCCCGTGCACGAAGAAGCCATTGTCCTTGGTCGAGAAGAACTCGTTGAGGTCAAAGGCGAAGTCGATGTTGGCCGAATCTTCGTCAATGGCCACGCCCTCGGCCAGGCGATCGCTGATCATCCGGGAGATCTGGTACGTCAGCAGGTTGAGCGTCGGCAGCGCGGCGTAGGGGTTCTCCTCACCACTGTCCGGCCACTGGGCCTTGGCCGTCTGCTCATCCTCGTAGGTCCAATTGAAGATCTGATCCTGGTCGAACTTGCCCGCCGCCAGCGCCCTGAAGGGGGTGCCGGACAGGTGCAGCGTCCACTGTCGCGTGATGTGGTCGAAGGCGACATCGGTCTTGGTGGTGTCGATGCCCTCGTGCGCCTCGTCGATGACGAGCAGGTCCCAGTCGAAGTCCGCGACGTGCTTGAGTTTGTTGAACTGGCCCCCGAAGTACTGCGAGCCCTTCAAGTCCTGCAGCGAGAGGAACTCCACGATCCGCGGGTCCTCGTTCTGGTGGGCGTTGGAGTAGTCCCGCCACTGATCCCTCGACATCGGTGCGCGATCCGCCAACGAGGCCGACTCCGAAACAAACTTGAACGTCGTCTGGTGGCCGATGAAGCGCATGAAGTCGTCGTACCAGGAGTTGGCGATCGCCGGTCGGTTGGTGACGACCAGAACGCGCTTGACGTCGAGCCCACGCATCAGGTCATACGTCGACAGAGTCTTGCCGAATCGCGGCTTGGCGTTCCACAGCACCTCGGTCTTGCCAGAAGTGAAGGCCTCCACCGCCATGTCCACGGCCGCCTGCTGCTCGGCCCGCAGCACGTAGTACTCCGCACCCGTGGACTGGAGGTCTGAGTAGTCCTGACCGGCGAAGTCGTTGAAGTACTCCAGTGACTTCTTCGCCGCGCCGTTGAAATCGTGCCACTCCGTCCGCCTCGGCGAGGTCTCGCGCGTGATGCCCTGCTGCTTGAGGTACGCGTGGAAGTCGTGGTCGCTGAACCGCCCACCGGCCTCGGTGGTGAACAGTGCCCTCCTCGACCAACGCTTCTCCTGTGTCAACGACAGTTGGGAAGCCTGCTGCTTGATGCGCACATCGGCGCTCTCCTGCTCGGTGTATCCGATCTTCTCCCAGCCGTTGTACTTGGGGACGTCCGGCGTCGACCACGAGTAGATGACGGGGACGATCTCCCGGAACGTGCTGATCTTCGGACTAGGCATCGGATCCCCCTTGCTCGTGAACCTCGTCGATGGGGCACGGCTCGTACGTGGCGTACACGGTGAAGTCGAAACCGGCGTCATCACGCAACGAGGCGAGGGTGAACGGCTCGCGCTGCACCACCCCGGGCTGCCCCTCAACGCGATGCCACCAGGAGAATTGGATGCCCTCACCCTCAGGCGTCTGCGCTGTCAGGGTGTTGCCGCGCACGATGTTGGTGCCGATGAGGAACTCCGCCGCCCGGTGCAGACCGGTGCCTGGATCAGCAGGGGTGCCATGAGCCTGGTGGAACCCCACAAACTCGGCCAGCAGGTTCGCCTTGGCGTCCTCGTGGTTGTCCTCGAGCAGTTCGATGCCGTAGATGGAGGCCAAAGCGAACAGACTCTCATTCCGCCACTCGTCAGCAGGGAAACGCCGTTCGATCGCGGCCAGCTTGCGCCGCAGGATCGCCACCAGGAAGTTGCCGTCGCCGGCCGACGGCTCGAGGAAGGTCTTGTCAACGAAGTCGGGCCCGGTCTCCAGGTCCTCAGCCACCAGGTCGAGCATCTGCTCGACCATGTGCTTCGGGGTGAAGACCTCGCCATAGGCCTTGACCCGGTCACGCGACTTCACAACCTGCTCCTCGACAAGCGACAGCGTCATCGGTGCACCTGCGCTGCTCGACCCATGCGCCCATCCTGCCGCACGGGTGAGACAACGCTCGTGGGTGGGAGTGCGCCGCCCCGCCAGAAGGTCTGATCTGGACCGTGGTCCCAGACCTAGCCCTGCCGCCGGTGGACGTACTCAATCCGAGTCACTGCGGGTGATGTGACGCACCGGTCGTCGCCGGTCTAAGCGTGCTCGCTGGCCCAGTCTGCGCACCGAAGATCTGCGAGTTGATCCGCCGCGACGGGATCTCGTGGTCCTCGAAACGGTTGAGGGCCCGGACCATCTGTGCGAGCACCTTGAGGTTGCTGAGCTGTTCGGGGCGTTCCATCAGGCGACCTGCCCCGCGCTCTGACCGGCCACCATCGGCTGCCATGCCGCGCGGACCGTGGTGGGTAGCACGAGGTCCTCCCACAGGTCGACGAGCAGGGCTCCGTCGATGTAGGCGAGGACATCCTGTGGTCCGCCCTCGCGCAGGACGATCTCGTACACGCGGGCGCGTTGACGGCGATCACGAAGGTCATAGCGGCGGCCTCGGTCAGACCAGTTCAGGTGCAGCGGAAGCTCCACCGTGGCGAGTGCCTGATCGATCGGCAACCTGGGCAACACGTTGGGCACCTGAATCGAGCGGCCACGGTCGGTCGCCCCTTCTCGGAATTCGATTCGTGGGGTAATGGCGAGGTCGAATCCAGCCGCGGCGACGATCCGGGCCGCCGTCGCCAGAGTGGGCGACTTCCGCTCGTGCTCGTACGCCGAGAGCGTGGGCCGGGACGTCCCGGCCCGGAGCGCCAAGGCAGCCCGCGAGAGGCCCGCGGCTTCGCGGGCCTCTTCGAGTATGTTCCCAGAACTCACATCACCAACGTATCCGATCAGATACGTACGCCAACTCTCACCGGCAAGCTGATCCGCGCACTCGTCCTCGACACATCCAAGCGCCACCCAGGCACCGGACGCCCACCCGGCCCCACCCGCTGAACGAAGAAGGACCGAACCCACATCTGTGGGTTCGGTCCTTCGTGATGTCTTGAGACATCGCACTGGTGGCAGGTGCAGTGTCTGAGTGCACCACATCGTTGACAGGTGGGCAGGCGGCTGGTGGCGCTGATGGTTGACAGGTGAGTCGGGGCATCGTTGACACATTCGCGGCGGTGATCGTTGACCGGTGAGTCGCGACATCGGTGACACCGCTGCGGCCTCGACGATCGGTCATGACGTCTCGAGACAAGAACGTGGTGATCGTCCGGTCCGTGGTCAATCAGGAAATGCCCGCAGCCCACGTTGCCGCCCGTTTCGGTGTCACCCGCCAGTGGGTCTACACCCTCCTACGCCGCTACGAGGCCGACGGACCCGACGGGCTGGCGCCACGTAGCCGCGCGCCGCACTCACAGCCGGGCAAGACCGTTGACGCGGTGCGTGAGCGGATCGTCGAGCTGCGCCAGCACCAGTTGAATATTGGCCTTACTGGGGTCCGCTGTCGGGGTGTCGGGGGGCCGGCGGTGTGATCGGTTGCTAGTGGTCGTGGGGGCCGGTGGTGGCGTGGTTGGGGGCCACCGTTTTTAGGCTCCTTCCGCCGTGCGCGTATAGGGCGCACGGCGGAAGGAGCGGACTGTCAATGGTACGGAAGATCAAGGCGAAGTTGGTGCTGCAGTTGCGCGCCGAGGGCCTGTCGGGGCGAGCGATCGCAGCCTCGCAGGGGATGTCGCGCAAGAGCATCACGGCGGTGCTGGAGGCCGCGGACACGGCCGGCATCGGTTGGGATGACGTCGCGCAACGCCCGGAGGGTGAGGTGTACGCGCTGTTGTTCCCCGGACGTGGTGAGCACCAGAGCGTCTTCGCGCAGCCCGACTGGGACCAGGTGCACAAGGAGATGGCCCGGGTCGGGGTGACGTTGAAGTTGCTGCATGGTGAGTACACCGACTCGCGGGCTGCCGCTGGTGAGCCGGCGATGGGTTACGACCGGTTCTGCCGGACCTACCAGCGGCATGTGCTGGTCACCGGGGTCGCATCCCAGGTGGGGCACAAGGCCGCCCAGACGGTCGAGGTTGACTGGTCCGGCCCGACGATGGCGTTGACCGACCCGATCAGCGGTACCACCACGACGGTGTACATGTTCGTGGGGTGTCTGCCGTTCAGTAGGTACGCGTTCGTGGAGCCGACCCTGGACATGAAGCAGGACACCTGGCTGCGGGCGCATGTGGCGATGTTCGAAGCCTTCGGTGGTTCGGTGCCACGGATCGTGCCGGACAACCTGAAGACCGGGGTGATCAAACATCCCCGCGACGGTGAGATCGTGCTCAACGACGCCTACCGGGAGATGGCTGGCCACTACTCGGCCGCGGTGCTGCCGGGTCGGGTCCGCAAGGCCAAGGACAAGGCGAGTATGGAGAACACCGTGTGGCACGTCACGATGCGGATCATCGCGGACCTACGTGATGAACGGTTCGCGACGCTGCCCGACCTCAAGGCCGCCATCGCCAGTCGCGTCCACGAGTCTCAGCCGCGCACAAAGTCGGATGCGAGCTTCGCTTGAGTCTCGCGTTCTGCGTTCCGGTCGGGCCGCTGTCCGTAGCACGCATAGAGAACCTGCCCAGCATCGGCAAGTCCGTCGCAACCTCCATCGCCAAGCGTCCCGGCGGGAGCGGGGTTCGTGAAGTCCTCGTGAAACCGACCCAGGACGCTGGTGGCGTAGTCCTCGAAGGCCGCCCCCGACTTGAAGCACTCCTGCTGGTGCCGCAGGTGATACCACTCAAGCCAGTTGGGCGTCAGCAACACGTCGCTTCCTCCCAGTCCTGTTCTGCGGTCACCGCCGCAAGGCTATCGGCAGAACGACGGGCGAACGCGCAGCGCCCCGGAGTGGTGCGATCGCGGCCGGTCTTCCCGGACGAGTGCCTTGTCTTGCTCACCATCCTCCAACATCGGTCCGACAGTTCGTTGCGATATCGGGTGGTTCAGGGGGTCGGTGGCGCCAGCCGAGCGAGACAGGCCGGGTGGCTTCCTGAGGTCAGACGGCCGGGGTCTTTGACTGTTCGTCCGCAAATGATGCATCGCGCGCCGCGGTAGAGCACGCGCGGCTCCTGCTCCAGCGACGTGTCCCGTGCGCCGTCGGGGTAGAGCGCAGTGAACCGGTGGTGGAGGCGTGGGTGCTTGCGGCCGATGAGGGTGTGCATCTGCGCGACGGTCTTCGGCGGGTTTCTCAGACTGGTGACGAGCTGGATCAGGGCGCGCTGGTACGCCTCTGCGGTGAATCGCGACGCCATGAAAAGGTCGGGGTTCACGGCAGCGACCTTCTCGGACACCAGGTCGGCCTCGGCGAAGTCGTCGACGTCGGTCGTGATCAGGAACGCCGCCTCGGCTGCGATCGCGTCCGCGAGGATCTGCCGGTCGGCACCCTTGGTGCCGACGAACCTGGACGGGTTCTCACCGGTCGGTGAGAGGTCGGACTCCAAGATGGTCGTGCGCAGGTCGGTGACCGACATGGCGCGGGACCGCAGGTGCCTGTTGGCCTCGGCCTCGGCGTGCTGACTCCAGGTCGCCACGATGTCGATGGGCTCGATGCCGACCAGCAGCAGGGTGCGGGTAACGGGGGCTGCCAGGACGTTGGCATCGAGGAAGATCGTTCGGGTGCTACGCGCCATACAGGTCGGCTTCGATCTCCTCGCTGGTCGCGCGGATCAACTTGGCCATGCGCTCGTCGCGGAACCGCTCGAACTCACGCAGTGGGATCTTGTGGTGGGAGCCGACCTTGATGGCGTGGATGTCGCCGGATTCGATGCGCCGGGCGACGGTGGCGCGGGAAATGCCCAGCCGGGCGGCTGCCTGCGCAGGGGTGAGCAACTCCAGGCGAGAGGTGATCTCGACGACCTCACCGGCTGCCTCAGCAGCGGCGATGTAGTCCTTGATCTCATCCCAAGTGCTCGGCGACATATCGGCCGGGTCAACCCGCAGTGCGTTCCTCATAACGCCAGCATACCCCAGCCTGAGCAGTTGCATTCTGTTATCTGATCAGCAGATAAGGCTGTCAGCGCTCGGGCTGCGAGCGAATCGTTGGTCCATCGGCGCTGACCGGACCGCGGGTGGCGTCCTCGTTTGCGCGGCTTGCGAGGTCGACCCCTACCCGTCCGCAGGGACGAACCAGCGATACCGCACTGCCAACTCACTGACGGGCGATAGTTTGGCGAGTTGTGCAGCAGACTGCTGGATGGCGTGGTCCGCGACTTCCAGCGGCCAGGCTTCGGGGTGTTCGAGGACGCGCTTCGCTGTCGCTCCGTTCATGGCTCCGAGCTTGACCCAATCGGCCCAGCCTCCGGCGGGCAGCACGCCACGGGCGTTCTCCAGGGAGTTGATAGGGATAGTCTTGCGATTCCCGAGCGCGCGCATGAGCGGTCGCTGATCGCCCATTCCGGGAGCCTGCAGTTCAGCGAAGGTGCCCTGCAACTTCTTGTCAATCTGCTCGATTGACCCCTCTGTCGAGACCAAACGAAGCAACCACAGTGTGCGTCCCGAGTACGTCACCAGGGCGCGTCGGAATGCCTCATGCAGCACGAGCTTGCGGGCGAGAAAAGACTGCTGAAACGCTTGAACCGCGGCTTCCATTGCCCGGTAGTGCTTCGGGTTCAATCCAGCCGTGGCCGAGTCAATCTCTGCACCGAGGTCCAGTACGGCCTGAGTCTGTGCGGCGGTGAGGATTCGGAACAGCCAACAGCGCTTCTCGAAGTCGTTCGTTGTCGCGCCCCACTGTTGGCGCCACCAGTCGACCTTCTTGCGGTTGCCGCGCATCTCGCTCTCGCCGCGCAGCACCGCGGCCAGCGTCGGGTCCGCCTTCACGACCACGCGTGCAATCGCGTCGAGATCCAGCGCAATGGGAACTAGCGCGACGGCCTGCCGGAGCACCCAGCCGTCTCCCCACAGCCTCGAGACTTGCTCCAACCGTGCCCGCCAGGGCGCCCCATCAGCGTCGGGCTGCGGACGTGCGCGAAGCAGCTCGCTCCCAGCCACCATGTCGGCGACCAACGTTCGCCCATCGGCGCGCCGGAATCGTGTCCGACCTTGCGATACCGCCCCTTCGGTCTTTCGGGGCTATAGGCCAAAAAGTGTGTCCGGCTGGATGGTGTTCCGGCAGGTCAGCACGGCATTCCGCGGCTCAGTCTTTCCGATGAGGGTATGACTGGCCGTGGTGATGGACATCCGGGCACCTGCGAGCTATGCGGCGGCCGCCTGAAACGCAACGGCCAGACCACTGCGGGCAAGACCAGATGGCGCTGCACCACCTGTGGCGCCTCGTCGGTCAAACGCCGCCCCGACCTGACCCGGCGGCGCGAACTCAACGGGTTCATTGACTGGCTCCTGGGCCCCACCGGACAAGCCGCGGCAGCACCCGGCTCTGCTCGAACCTTCCGCCGACGCACGGCATGGTGCTGGCTGGTCGAACCAACGATCACCGTGACCGGTGAGATCTACGACGAGATCCAGATCGACGGGATCTACCTGTCCTCGAACTGGTGCTGCCTCATTGCGCTGCATCGCGGCAAGGTCATCGCCTGGCAGTGGTGCGATCGGGAGAAGACCGTCGCGTGGAAGGTCCTGCTCGAACAAGTCCCGCCACCACGAGTGGTCGTGTGCGACGGCGGATCTGGACTCCTGCCCGCGGTGGCCGAGGCATGGCATGACACCAAGGTCCAACGCTGTCTGGTCCACGTGCAACGCAACGTGCGGACCCACCTGACCACCAGGCCCCGCACCGAAGCAGGCAAAGCGCTGTGGGGGCTGGCGAAGAAGCTCACCCGGATCGACACCGCCGAGGACGCCGTTGCCTGGCTGCAGCAGTTCAACGACTGGCACACGCTCTACGGGCACCTGACCCGCGAGCGGACCTACCGCCACCAACTCACCGGCACCCGGACAGTGCCCGAGTGGGTCCGTCCCGGCAAGAGCTGGTGGTACACCCACGAACGACTCCGCAAGGCCTACCGACTCCTCGAGAAACTCGTCCGCAACGAGCATCTGTTCACCTACCTCGACCCTGCCCACAAGGGGCTGGGGATCTCCTCTGTCAAGGGACAGTAGGAACTGCCCAGTGGCGGACATGAGACCTGCCCGCTGACGGCCACGAGATCTGCCCGCTGGTGGCCATGGGATCTGCCCAAGAGGGGCTGCGGCCACCACCGGCCCGGGGCTCAGCTCAAGGGGCTCACCCCTTGGCCGGCGAGTGCTTGGGTGAGTCGGACTGACTCACCTGTGGTCTGGCAGACGTGGGCGTGGTGCAGCAGCCTGTCGACGGTGGCGGTGGCCAGCGTCTTGGGCATGAGTTCGTCGAACCCGGAGGGGTGCAGGTTCGAGCTGATCGCGACCGAGCGTTTCTCGTAGGCGGCGTCGACGAGCCGGTAGAGCCCCTCGGCGGCATCGGCCCCGACCGGCAAGAGCCCGATGTCATCCACGATGACCAGGTCGGCACGCAGCACTCGGGCGATGGCTTTCGTCACGGTGTCGTCGGCGCGATGCCGGCGTAGCAGGACGCCGAGGTGTTCCAGGGTGAACCAGGCGACCTTCAGCCCTTCCTCGACGGCTTGTTGGCCGAGTGCCTCGAGTAGGAACGTCTTCCCGGTCCCGGACGGTCCGCACACGACGAGGTTCTCTCGCCGGTGCACCCACTCCAGGGTGCGTAGTGCCTGCTGGGTTGGTGCTGGGATCGAGGAGACCTCGGGCTGCCAGGCATCGAAGGTCTTCCCGGTCGGGAACCCCGCCGCTGCTCGTCTGGTCGCGAGTGCGGAGCGTTCCCGGCCGGCGACCTCCTCGGCGAACAACGCCTTGAGTACTCCTCGGCGAACAACGCCTTGAGTACCTCGGCGGGTTCCCAGCGTTGGGCCTTCGCGGTCGCGACGACCTCGGGGGCGTGGCGACGGATGTGCGGCAGCCGCAACCGGCGCAACAGGTCCTCCAACTCCGTCGGCAGCGGTGGCGCGGACCCGGTCGACACGGTTGCCGCTCTCGTCGTCATCGGATCACCTCGTCCTCGTCACGCTGGCCGACCTGTGGGCCGACCTGTTGGCCGACCTGTTGGCCGAGTCGTGCCCACGCACTGGTGCCCTGGGTCAGCGAGCGATCCTCACTCGCCCGGTGCTCACCGGCACCGGGCTGGCGGGCTCCCCGACCGTGGTGGTGGTCGAGGATCGAGGACAGGTCGGCCTCGGCGAACCGGCCGTGCACCGCGGCGTGGCCCAGTGCCCAGTCGACCTCGACGGGGTCGAACAGCTTGGCCAGCGCGAGGGCTTCGGCCATCTTGACGCGCATCTTGGTGGTTCCTGCTGCGGCGGCCTCGATGAGCCACAGCCGGGCACCCTCGCCCAGGTCGAGGAACTCAGCCTCGGCGGCGTTTCGTGCGCGGGGTCGGCGGTCCAACGGCCCCTCGGGCTGGGGCGGGAAGTGATCGTCATCGATCCTCGGCGTGCCGGGCGTGGCCCGGTGGTGGCGAGCGACCTCGACCGGACCGTCCTCGCCGACGTGGACGAGGACGACCTGTTCATCGGCGCCGACACCGTAGGTGCGCACCCATACCGTCTGACCGAGTAGCTGGTGCGGGACCGAGTACTGGCCGGACTCGAAGGTCACCATCGGCGTGTTGACCGGGACCTGCCGGGTGGTGCCGAACGCGACCGTGTGCGGACTCAACGCGACCGGGTGCAGCCGGAGGCGTTCCTCGGCGAGCATCTCGACCGGGGGCCGCTTCGTGATCCGGTGCGCTCTGGTGTTGACCTTCTCGCAGAACGCCTCGCACGCAGCCTCGAGCTCGGCGAACGTCGCGTACTCCTCGAGCAGGTTGGTGTCCTTGGGGACGAGGTCGGCCTTGCTGATCTTCACCGACGCCTCGGTGCCGCCCTTGGACGCCGGATCAGCCGGAACACAGGTGTGCACCGTCACCGAGTAGTGCTCGGCGAACGCCACCAGCTGCGGATTCCTGACCGGGATCCCGGCGATGTGCTCGGTCGTGACGGTCTTCTCGTTGTCGGTCAGCACGTAGGTCGGCACCCCACCCAGCCGTCGGAACGTCACGTCCAGTGCGGCGAACACCGACGGCATCGTCTTGTCGCGAATCGGGAGCACGACCCGGAACCGGGACCAGGCCAGCCAGGCCACGAACAACACGGTCTTGACGCCGTCGACAACCGGGCCGTCGCCGTAGTCGTACTGCAGCCACATCCCCAGCTCGGTCACCCACGGCCGGTGCACCCGCACATGCCCGGCGCGGTAGGCCTTCTTGACCGCGGCGACCGCTCGTCGGGTCGTACGCTCCGAACCTGTGTACCCCAGCGCCACGAGCTTCTCGTGGGCCACGTCGGCGCGGACCTTGCCCAGGCTGCGCTCGACCCACTCCTCGACCTTCGGCAGGTAATCGTCGATCAGCTGCGGCCGGGCAGCGGCCCGGTCCACTTCGCCGCCGGCGGCACGGCGCTCCACGTAGTGCTTCACCGTGTGGTGGGAGCATCCGGCCAACTCACCGGCATCGCGCAACGACCCGGTCAGGTCGTAGGCATTCAGGATTTCCATGATCTCCTCGGCAGACTTCAACTCATCCCTTCCTCGGGAGCGATAGGGCGCATCAGCACCGCTCATCGCACCCGAGGAAGGGGCCTCAGCCGCGCAAGGCAGCCAGGCAGACGACGTCGTGTCGGGCAGATCCCATGACCGTCAGCGGGCAGTTCTCATGACCGCCAACGGGCAGCTTCGTGGCCGTCTCCGGGCAGTTTCTCGTGGCCGCCGACACTCCTCGACCACGAACTGGATCGAGGGCGGCGTGAACGCCGGACTGCGTGACCTCCTGCGCGCGTCACCGCGGGATGCCCGAACACCACCAACGACGCGCGATCGAGTGGTGGCTCCACGCCCACGCCGCCGCGGCACCGCCCGCGGTCAGCCTGATCCCCACCCACCCCGAACAGAAGCCCGCCGAGAAGCACCAGCACATCGAGGAACCGATCGGCCCCGCCGGCTACGACACCGGCCTCAGCGCCGACGAAGGCCTCTGGCACCGCCGCGGATGGGCAGGCCGCTCATGACACACCCGAGAGCAGACACACTTTCTGACCTATAACCCTGAACCCCCGAGTGATCGTTGACCCGATGAGTCGCGACACCCACGACAACCCACGCGAACCTACAAAAAAAGTCCTGAGCCGCGACACCGTGTCAACGATGTCGCGACTCAGGACATTGGTAGCGGGGGCAGGATTTGAACCTGCGACCTCCGGGTTATGAGCCCGGCGAGCTACCGAACTGCTCCACCCCGCGTCGCTGAGTTAACTATAGGTGAACGGCGCGTGGGACTCAAATCGAGCGAGGCGACGCCGGACCACACCCGGGCCCGACGCCGCTCCGCCCATCACTTCGAGAGCTTCACCGAACCGCCCTGGGGCGCCGCCCGCACGGCCCGGTCGATCGCGGCCTTGAGCTTCTTCTGGGCCGCGTCGTAGCCCGAGAAGTCACCCTTGCGCAGGGCCGCCTGACCCTCGGCATAGGCATCCTGAGCATCCTTCAAAGCGGAGCGCAGTGCGGCCGAGCCGGTCCCACCCGTACCTCCAGTTCCGCCCGTACCACCCGTGCCTCCAGTCCCACCCGTGGCCGGCGGCGCCTGCCCGGTCAACCCCGCCAGCGCCGCGTCGAGCGTCTCCGCCCACGCCAACTTGTCACCGAACACCGCGACGACCTGCTTGTTCTGCGGGAACGACCCGCTCGACTCGCTCGCCCGCAGATACAGCGGCTCGACATAGAGCAGCCCGTCCCCGACCGGCAGCGTCAGCAGGTTCCCTCGAACCAGGCGTTCCTCGCCGTTGCGGATGTACTGCGTCAGCGCCAGCGGCTGGCTCTCGTCCTGGGAACGCTCCGACGACGTCTCGATCTCCTGCTGCACCTGCCCGGGCGCCTTCACGCTCGACTGGCGCGACAGCTCCAACAGCCGCAACTGCCCGTACCCCTCGCCCTTCACCCCATCCTCAGACCCGGCATCCGCCTCCGCCGCGAGATACCCGCGCAGGAGGTTCGAGTTGCCACCGAACGGGATGAACAGGCTGCTCAGCGAGAACGACGCACTGTCCTGGTCGGGCATCGCCAGCGACTGGTAGTACGGCGGCTGCGAGTTCGAGCTGTGCGTCGGGTCCTTCGGCACCTCCCAGAAGTCGGTCTCGTCGAAGAACGAGCCCGGGTCGGTGACGTGGTACTGCGACAGGATCTGCCGCTGCGCCTTGAACAGGTCCTGGGGGTAGCGCAGGTGACGCATCAGCGTGCCCTTGATGTCCGACAGCGGCAGCACCGTCCCGTCGAACGCCGAACTCCAGGCCTTGAGGATCGGGTCCTCGGTGTCCCACGCGTACAGCTTCACCGTGCCGTCGTACGCGTCGACCGTGGCCTTGACCGAGTTGCGGATGTAGTTGACCCGCCCACCGGCGGAGGACTGCACGGTCCGCGACGCCGCGGTCGTCGAGTCCGACGTCACCTGCTGCATGTCGACCAGCCGCGAGTTCGGGTACCGCGCCGTCGTGGTGTACCCATCGACGATCCACTGCACCCGCCCGTCGACGACGCTCGGGTAGGTGTTCCCATCGAGCGTCAGCCACGGCGCGACCTTCTGCACCCGCTCCTTCGGCGACCGGTGGTCGAGGATCCGCGACTCCGAGTTCACCGCGTTCGAGAGCAGGAACATCGGCTCGCGGTACTTCATCGCATAGGCGACGCGACGCGGGAACGAGCCGATCGGCACTCCGCCGATACCGCCGTAGGTGTTCTGCCGCTGACCACCGCGCCCCTCGTCGTCGGGCGCGTCGAACTCGCTCGGCGCGGCCCCTTCCGGAGCGCCGACGACCGAGTAACTCGGCGAGAGCTCACCGAAGTAGATCCGCGGCTCGAACTCCCCGAGCGGGCCCTTGGCACTGGTGTCGATGAACACCGGATCGCCGTTGGAGGTGCGCTGGTTGCCATGCGCGGCCACGAGCCCGTACCCGTGCGTGTACACCGTGTGCGCCTTGAGCCACGACTCGTTCGCGTCCGGGATCCCGTCCAGGCTCAACTCGCGTACGGCGACGACGACGTCACCGCTGGTGCGCCCGGCCGCCGTGCCCGGCTGCGCGCCCGTGCCGGCGCGCGAGAGGTTCGAGTAGCGGTCGACGTCCAGGGTCTCGGGGAAGACGTAGTACTGCTGCCGCGCCTCGTGCTGCCGGAAGCTCGGCGAGATGACGTTGGGGTCCATCAGGCGCACGCTCGGCATGTTCTCCGAATCGGTGCGCAACTGCTTCGTCGTTGCGCGGTCGGCGTTGTACGGGATGACCTTGACGTCATCGACCGCAAACGCGGCCCGGGTGGCGGCGATGTTGTTGGCCAGGTACGGCGCCTGCAGGGTCTTGGCCGACGGCGTCACCCGCACGGCCTGGATCACCGCCGGGTACACCGATCCGACGAGCACCGACAACACGATGAGGAGCGCGGTGGCCAGGATCGGCAGGCGCCAGGACTTGGTCCAGATCGCCGACAGGAACAGCGCCGCGCACATGAGCGCCGCGATCGCCAGGATCGCCTTGGTCGGCAGCACCGCGTTGGCCGCGGTGTAGTCGACACCGGTGAGCAGCGAGGTCTCGCGGGCCGTCTGGGCATACCGGTCGAGCCAGTACGACGCTCCGCGCATGAGGGCCAACAGGGCACCCAACACGGAGATGTGCACGATCGCCGTCGCCGTCGACGGGCCCCGCTTGGGCAACTGCAGACCGCCGTAGATGTAGTGCCCCACGGCCGCGGCGATGAGCGCCAGCACGAACACCATGGTCAGGAACCCGACGAGGAACAGCAGGAACGGCAACGTGAAGACGTAAAACCCGATGTCGAGGCCGAACTGCGGGTCGGTCTGCCCGAACGGCTGCCGGTTGAGCAGGAGGAGGAGAGACTCCCACTGACCCGCCGCCGCGGCTCCACCCATGAGCGCGAACAGCACCACCAGCCCGATCGTCAGCAGCCGGCGCATCGGCTCGATCGCCGTACGGTACTGCTGCAGCGCCACCTCGCCGGGGGTCATCGGCACGAGCAACGGACGCGAGCGGTGCGCGATGACCAGGCTGCTCCACACCGCTCCGCCGGTCAGCGCCGCCCCGACCACGAACAACCCCAAGCGAGTGCCCATCGTCGTCGTCCACACCGAGGTGAAGCCCACCGAGTCGAACCAAAGGTACTCGGTCCACATCCCGACGAGTTGGAAGAGCACCGCAATGACCACGACGGCGACGATCAACCACCGCCAACCGGAGCCGCGCCGGGGCGCGCTGGCCGTCGGCGGTGTCGGCCGGCTCGGTTGTGGGCCGCGCGGCCACACGTTCTCGCTCACCAGGATCCTTCCTCAGGGGTGGAGCGGCCGGGCAGGCCGTCCGGAGTGAGCAACCCTATACACGCTTCCTGACAGATGAGGCACGATGGGTCGGTGTCCGAACCCGCCGTGCAACCCGTGACCGACTCCCTCGACCTCGTCGCCCTCGAAACCGAACGGCATGTCGCCGCCTCGGGGTGGGACCAGAACCCACGCCTGTTCGCCCTGGTCGCCTCCGCCGACCTCCTCGAGCGTGAACCGCACCTGCGTGCCGGAGCGTCGTTGGAGGACGTGCTCCCCGGCGCCCTGACCGCGATCGAGCAGGAGGGCCTGCCGCCGACGAGCGACCTCGAATCGATGCTGGCTCGCATTGCCTGGCCCGAGTCGGTGCTCGGTGCCGCACTCGCGGTCGAACGGATCATCGTGCCACCGGATGCCGAACACGACCTCCCGGCCGGCAAGGATCAGGCCGTCGATGCCCTCGCCGCCCACCCGGATCGCCGTGACGTGCGGCTGCTCGTCGCCGTGCATCGCGACGGTCGGGCCACGTGCCTGCTGCGCCAGCGTGACCACGACCGTGACGACCGCGTCGCGCGCGGCGAGAACATCGCCCCCGGGCTGGTCCACGCGCTGCGGATGACGTTCGAGGACTAGCGCGCTCAGCTGCAGCCGGGCAACGACGCTCCCTTGCCTGCGGCGATCTGCTCGACGGCGTGCGCCGCCTCGGCATGCGTCGTCACCGCCACGACGTGCAACCCGTCGGGAATGTTGTTGACGACCTCCCCGCAATTGCCCTTCGGCGCGAGGAACCACGACGCTCCGGCCCGCCGCGCCCCGACGAGCTTGAACCGGATGCCCCCGATCGGGCCGACCTCGCCGCCGTCCGAGATCGTGCCGGTGCCGGCGATGGGTTGACCGCCGGTCATCGCGCCGGGCGTGACGAGGTCGCGCACGGCCAAGGAGAACATCATCCCGGCCGACGGACCACCGACCTGACCGGCATCGATCTTGACCGTGAACGGGAAGGTGTACTTCGGTTGCAGCAGCAGCCCCACGGCCGGTTTGCCCTGGACGTCGACCGTCTTCAGCGTGAACGACAACACCTGGTCGTCGCGGCGTACCGTGATCGCCGCCGGGTCGCCGACGTTGCGCTTGCGGATCGCCGCGACCGCGTTCTGCACCGTCGAGACCTTGGTGCCGTCGACGGCGGTGAGCACGTCTCCGGCGTGGATCTTGCCCTTGCCCGGACTGAGGTCCGAGACCCCGGCGACCTGGATCGCCTCCTTGACGGTCTTGCCGGCCGAGCGCAGGGCGACCGCCACGGCGGCCTCCTGCGAACCGACCATCTCGTCGGCGTTCTGCTGCTCGATCTGCTGGTCGGTCGTGCCGGGCGGGAAGACCTGGTCCTCGGGCAGCAGGTCGGCGTTCGGGTCGGCCGCGGCCCGCAACGCCTCCCACCCGGTGATGTGCCGCTGCGGCCCGCCCAGGACGTTGACGGTGGTGAACCACAGGTGTCCCTCGGTCGGGTAGGTCTTCGCCCCGGACACCGACACGAGCGGCTGGCCATTCTGCGATCCGAGGGTGTCGGCGACCGGCCCCGGTGACATGACGACGTACGGCACGCGCACGACCGCCAGCACCGCCGAGATCGCCACGACGATGAACGCGATGACCAGCAGCGCGCTGGCCCCCCACCTGGGGCGTCGACGCCCCTCCTCGGAGTAGGCCTGCTCGTACCAATTCACTCGCACACCGTACCCGCGCGTGGCTGGGGAATGCCTGACCCTGTGGCTCGGGGAACTCCAGCCGTAGGCTTGGGTGTTGTCCCCCATGCGCGGATCGCCGTTCGCGCACGCCCAACCGGATCAACAGACCATCACGGAACAACAGACAGGTGGAGCCCCGTGGCCGACCTCCCGAACCGCCCAGACGACTCCGGCACGCCCGACGAGCCCGGTGACAGCGGCGGCGTGCCCGAGGAGATCCTCAACGTGTTCCGTGACCTGACCGGTGGGCGCGATCTGCCCCCGGGCCTGGCCGACCAGCTCAAGGCGTTCGGCATAGACAACGTCGACCCGACGATGCTCCGCTCGATGGCCCAGCAGATGCAGTCGATGTTCAGCGGCGGCGAGGCCGCGGTCGACGAGGACGTCGCCACCGACCTCGCCCGGCGGCTGGCCAGCGAATCCGGCGACCGGTCGATGGGTGACCACGACGCCCGCCTGGCCGACCAGGCCGCCACGGTCGCGCGCCTGTGGCTCGACGAGGTCACCACCCTCGAGGCCCCGAACCTGACCGGCTTGGCGTGGAGTCGCGCGGAGTGGATCGAGGCGACCATGCCGGTGTGGGTCGAGCTCATCGAACCGGTTGCCGACGGGGTCGGCGAGGCCCTCAACGACGCGCTCACGTCACGTCTGGGCAACCTGCCGCCGCAGGAGTTGGCCGCGATGGGCGTGCCCGCCGGCCTGGATCCGTCGGTGATGCTCAACCAGATGAAACCGATGATCGCGAAGATGTCGACGTCGATGTTCACCATGCAGCTCGGGCAGGCCGTCGGCGGCCTGGCCACCGAGACGCTCACCGGCACCGAGGTGTCCCTCCCCCTGCTCGAGGACGGCGACCTGGTCCTCCTGCCGACGAACATCGCCGCCTTCGCCGAGGGGCTCGATGCCGACCTCGACGAGGTCTGGATCTTCCTGGCCGTGCGCGAGTCGGCGCGCCAGCGCCTCTTCACCGCCGTGCCGTGGATCGCCCCGCAGATCCTGCAGTCGGTGCGCGACTACGCCCGGGACATCACCATCGACACCGACGCGATCGAGGCGGCGGTCGAGCGCATCGACCCGACCGACCCGGAGGGGCTCAGCGAGATGCTCAAGGGCTCGCTCTTCACGCCGCACCACTCGGCGGCGCAGAAGGCGGCGCTGGCACGGCTCGAGACGTGGCTGGCCCTGGTCGAGGGGTGGGTCGAGGTCGTCACCGCCCGCGCCACGAACGGCAAGCTGCCGCACGCCGATGCGCTCGCCGAGATGATGCGGCGGCGGCGCGCGGCCGGCGGCCCGGCCGAGCAGGCCATGGCCAGCCTCGTCGGGTTGGAGCTGCGCCCACGCCGCATGCGCGACGCCGCGAACCTCTGGTCGGCACTTGAGAACGCGGTCGGAGCGTCGTCGCGAGACGCCGCCTGGGGCCACCCCGACGTCGCCCCGACAGCCGCCGACCTCGACGACGTGCTCGGCTACGTCGAGCGGGTCCAGGCCGGTCCGGGCCAGGAGTCGCTCGACATGGACGCCGAACTCGACAAGATCCTGCGCGGCGAGGGTGGCGAAACCGGCACCGGCGCCGGCACCGCCCCCACCGACCCGCCCGCGTGAACTTCGCGGACCTGCACGCGAGCGCCGTGCGGGAGTTGCGTGCGTGGAGGGCTCCCGACGCGGCCCAGGCCGCGCTGGCCCGGCGGTACCTGGACCACCTGGCGGCCCACCCGGACGCGGTGGCCAAGTCGGGCCCACCGGTTCACCTGACGGCGTCGTGCCTGGTGATCGACCCCGCCGGTGAGCACGTGCTGTTGACCCTGCACGCCAAGGCCCGGCGCTGGTTCCAGTTCGGCGGACACCTCGAAGCTCCGGACGCGACCCTGGCGGCCGCGGCCGAACGTGAGGCGCGCGAGGAGTCCGGGCTCGAGGCTCCGTCGGCGTTGACCATGCTGCCCGGCCCGGTTCACCTGGATGCGCACGATCTGCCGGGTGGGTTCGGGCGCTGCCGCACCCACCTCGACGTGCGCTACGCGGCGGTGGCCGCCCGATCGGCGACCCCGGTGGTCAGTGCCGAGTCGGTCGATGTCGCCTGGTGGCCGGCCGATGAACTCCCTTCCGGCAGTGAGGAACTCGCGGCACTGGTGGCGGCCGCCCGGCGGGTTCTGGCGGGCTGAGCCGTCGTCAGTCGACGTGGCTGGCGGTGTCGGGATCCTCGGAGCCGGAGTGCTCGGCATGGGTGACCCCGGCGAGGAACCCCCGCGCCCGCTCCAACCGCGGGTAACCGGCCAGCAACGCCCAGAAGTCATCGCCGTGCCCGGCCACGAGCAGGTGCGCCAGTTCATGCAGCAGCACGTAGTCGGTGACATACGTCGGCATGCCCTGCAACCGGCTCGACAGCCGGATCGTGCCCTCCAGCGGCGTGCAACTCCCCCACCGTGACCGCTGATTGGTCACCCACCGCACCTGCGTCGGCTTGGCCAGCCCACCGAGATAGGTCGCGGAGAGGTGCGCGGCTCGCTCGACGAGATCGGCGTCACTGGGTCGACGCTTCTTCTCCTTGGCGGCGAGCTTGGCGAGCATGCCGTCGACCCATGCCCGCTCCTGGGCAGCGGAATGCCCGGCGGGGATGAGCACGACCGTGCGGTCACCGTCACGGTAGGCGCTGACCGTACGACGGCGGCGGCGACTGCGACGGATCTCCACCTGCTGGTCAGACGTGGTTTCACCGGGCATGTCCGCACCTTACGCCGCCGACGGGCCTGTGGATATCGACAATCCACAGGGGTACGGCACTGGCACGCTGACCTGACCCCGAACCGCGGAGAGACGATGACCAACCCCTGCCTGCCTGCCCACCTGCGCGTGTTGCGCCGCGCCGACGGTGCGGTCCAGTTGGGTCTGGACACCCCGGATGCCCTCGTCATCGAGGGTGTGACCGACGCGGAGCACGGCTGGCTCGAGCTGATGGACGGCACCCGCGACCGCACCACGCTCCTCAGCGCCGCGGGGGCGCAGGGGATCACCGCCGGGCGCGCGCTCACCCTGCTCGACCTCCTCGAGGAGCACGGTCTGCTCACCCACCCGTGGCCCGGCACGGAGCCTCGTGGCCGGGCCGGCGCCCACGTGCTCATCGACGGCGCTGGCGCGGCCGCGGCCATGCTCGCCGATGTCCTGCGCCACGCCGGGGTTGGGCACGTCGACCACGGCCCCGGCAGCGCCGATGCGCACCTCGCCGCCACCTCGAGGCTGCCGCATCTGGTGGTCCTCACCGACACCGGCCCGGTGCCCCCGGACCGCGCCCGGCCGTGGCGCGATCGCGACGTCGCCCATCTGCCGGTCGCACTGCGCTCCGCCCAGGCCATCGTCGGGCCCGTGGTCGTGCCCGGCGTGGGCCCGTGCCTGGAATGCGTCGAGTGGGCACGCACCGACCTGGATCCGAGCTGGCCGTGGCTGCGTGCCCAGGTCTCGCCCACGGGGATCGGTCCGGCGGTACGCGTGCAGGGCGACACCGCGCTCCGCTCGTTGGTGACCGGTTTGTCGGCCATGGCCGTCCTCACCCAGCTCGATCGCGGCGACCCCACAAACGGGCTCGTCGCCGTGGGATCGGCGGTGCAGATCCGCCTGCCCGGGCCCGAGATCGAGCGGCTCGACTGGGCGGCGCACCCGTCGTGTCGGGCCTGCGGGCGAGTCCGGGCGACGTTCCCAGCCTCGGTGGGCAGAATGACCGGGTGAGCGATGTCCCACGTAGCAGCCTGTCCCGCAGCGCGAAGCTGGCCTCCATCCCGCTCGGCCTCGCGGGCCGGAGCGCCGTTGGGTGGGGTCGCAAGGTCGCCGGCGGTGATGCCGCAAAGATCGATGCCGACGCGCAACGCGCCTTCGCCGAGCAGGTCTTCGACGTGCTCGGCCAACTCAAGGGTGGGGCCATGAAGGTCGGGCAATCGCTGTCGGTGCTGGAGGCGGCGTTCCCCGAGGAGTACGCCGCTCCGCTGCGCGAGGCCCTCGTCCGGCTGCAGGAGAGCGCCCCGCCGATGCGGGCCGAGGCCGTGCACCGCATCCTCAGCGAGGAACTCGGGCCACGCTGGCGTTCCTCGAAGTTCCTCTCGTTCGACGACCGGCCCGCCGCTGCGGCCTCGATCGGTCAGGTGCACCGGGCCGTGTGGCGCGACGGCCGCGAGGTCGCCGTCAAGGTGCAGTACCCGGGGGCCGAGGAGGCGCTGAAGTCCGACCTCGCGCAACTCGGGCGGCTGGCGCGGATCACCGCCGGGTGGGTGCCCGGTCTGGACATCGGTCCGGTCATCCGCGAACTCCAGGCCCGCATGACCGAGGAGCTCGACTACACCCTCGAGGCGCACCACCAGAAGGTCGTCGAGCGCGGCTTCCGCGATCACCCCGACTACTTCGTGCCCGAGGTGCTCGCCCACTCGCCGCGGGTCCTCGTCAGCGAATGGGTCGACGGAGTCTCGCTGGCCTCGGTCATCGCCACCGGCGACCAGCCCGTGCGCGACGCGGCCGCGCAGCTGTACTACGAGTTCCTGCTGCTCGCGCCGGTCGAGGTCGGGGTGCTGCACGCCGATCCGCACCCGGGCAACTTCCGGATCACCCCGGACGGGCGGTTGGGCGTCATCGACTTCGGTGCGGTGAACCTGCTGCCCGAGGGCTTCCCGGAGCCGATCGGGCACCTGCTGCGACAGGCCCTGGACGGCAGCGCCGAGACCGTCGTGCAGGGGTTGCGCGACGAGGGCTTCATCAAGCCGAGCCAGCGCCCCGACCCCGAACTCCTGCTCGAGGCGATCAGGCCGTTCATCGAGCCGCTCGTCGCGCGCCAGTTCCACTTCACCCGGGCGTGGATGCGCCAGGTGGGCGCGCACGCCCAGGACTTCACGTCACCGACGTTCAAGGTCCACCTCCAGCTCAACCTGCCGCCGGAGTACCTGCTGATCTACCGCACGTGGCTCGGCGGCATCGGCATCCTGTGCCAGCTCGAGGCGAACGTCGACGTGTGGAACCCGATGGAGCGCTGGCTGCCGGGGTTCGCCCAGGGCTGAGCCCGCCGCCGCCTCAGACCCGGACGGGGTGTTTGCGCGGGCGACCCCGCGGCCGCTTGCGCGCCACGACGACCCCGCGCTCGAACAGTTCTCCGCCCCACACGCCCCACGGTTCGCGGCGTTCGATCGCGCCGGTCAGGCAGTCACTCTGCAGCGGGCACGTCTGGCACAGGGTCTTGGCGAACTCGACTCCGTCGGGGGTGTCGGCGAACCAGAGTTCGGGATCTTCGGTGTGGCACGGCGGGGATGACGCTTCGAGCAGGGTCACTGCTACTGATGTGGACATCTGCATTCCTGGATGTGGAGTGATCGAGCAGAAACAAGGGAGGCCGCGAACCCGGTCGGGGTCCGCGGCCTCCACATGTGGCCAAACTGTGTGGTGCTACAGCGTGACAGCCACCGGGATCAGGCGGACGGGACGAAAGGGCGCGAGAAAGTCGGTCGGAATGACGACAGACCACGGGCGCAGACGGGCAGGCGTGACCGCGGTGAATCGCATGTCAGCGTGCGTCCAGTTGAACGTTGACGTGATCACGACTGCCCTCCTCTCATTGTCCGGTCTCCCCCAGCGGCCCGGTTGCCGCCGCACAAGACGTCCCTCCACTGTAGGAGCCTGCGCAAACCGCGGCAACCCATTTATTCTCCCGCCTCCCGCGCGCGTGGGCCTGCCCGCCGAGTGATGGTTTCGGGCCGCCTCACGGGACCTGAGGCGGCCCGAAACCATCACTCGGCGGGGGTGTGTGACGTCAGGTGTGCGTATGGGACGCGACGATGTCGTCGATGTCCCCGCCGCGAAGGACCTCGAGCACCGCGGCGCCGTACTGGTCGAGCTTGCGCGCCCCGATCCCGGAGATGACGCTCAACCCGGCCAGGTCTTCGGGGGTCGTCTCGGCGATCGCGATGAGGGTGGCGTCGGTGAACACCACGAACGCCGGCAACTGCTGCGCCTTGGACGTGGCCAGGCGCCACTGGCGCAGCCGCTCGAACGTCGCCTCGTCGTACGTCGCCGGGCAGTTCGTGCAGCGCCCCTGCCCCTTCTCCACCGCGGTGGTCAACGTCGCTCCGCAGGTGCGGCAGGTGCGCGACTTGACCGTGCTCGACGAGCTCTCGCGGCGCACGCGCGCGGTGGTCTTCGGCTGCGACCGGGCCCCCTCACCGAGGATCGACGCGGCGGTGTCGAGGAACCGGGACACCCGCCGACTCGCCCGCCCCCCGGGATTGCGCGCCCGGGCCCACGACAGCACCAACTCCTCGCGGGCGCGGGTGACGCCGACATAGAGCAGGCGGCGCTCCTCCTCGATCTGCTCGGCGGTCTCGGCCATGGTGATCGGCAGCAACCCGTCCGAGACCCCGCCGAGCACGACGGCGTCCCACTCCAACCCCTTGGCCGCGTGCAGCGACGCGAGCGTCACCCCCTCAACGGTCGGGGCATGCTGGGCGGAGGCGCGTTCGTCGAGTTCGCGGATGAACTCGGGCAGGCGGGCGGTCGGGGTCGCGGCGGCGAACGAGGCGCCGAGCTCGACCAGGGCCCGCAGCGACTCCCACCGTTCGCGGGACGCCCCGCCGGTCGGGGCGGTCTCGCTCCACCCGGTCCCGCGGATGACGTCGCGCACCAGCGTGGGCAGGTCGACGCTGCCGTCGTCCGAGCGCGCCGCCCCACGCAACAACACGATCGCCTCGCGCACCTCGCGACGGGAGAAGAACCGTTCTCCGCCACGCACGAGGTAGGGCACCCCGCGGGCCGCGAGCGCCGACTCGAAGGCCTCGGACTGCCCGTTCGTGCGGAACAGGATGGCGATCTGCGACGCCGGGCGGCCGGCGTCGATCCACCCGGTGACGAGGTCGGCAATGCCGGCGGCCTCGGCCTCGTCGTCATCGTGGGCGATCAGGCGCGGCGCCGGGCCCGGGCCGCGTTGGGCCTGCAAGGTGACCGCGCCGGAGCGGGGCATGCCCGACGGGCCGGAGACGACCCGGTTGGCCAGCGCCACGATCTGCAGGGACGAGCGATAGTTGCGCACGAGCTGCACGGTGCGGGCGCCGGGTTGGTGCGAGCCGAACTCCAGCAGGTGCCGCGGCGTCGCGCCGGTGAAGGAGTAGATCGTCTGAGCGGGATCCCCGACGACGCACACCTCGTGCCGCTCGCCGAGCCACAGGTCGAGCAGGCGCTGCTGGAGGGCGTTGACGTCCTGGTACTCGTCGACGACGAAGTGGCGGTACTGGTCACGCACCTCGCGGGCGATGTCGTCGCGTTCAGCGAGGATCCCGACGGTGAGCAGGAGGACGTCCTCGAAGTCGATGACACCGCGCTCCTGTTTGACGTCCTCGTACACGGACAGGAGCCGCCCCATGGCGGTGGCGTCCATGACCGGGATGTCGCGGTTCGCGGCCCGCACGGCCGCGGGGTAGCTCTCCGGGGTGAGCAGGTTGACCTTGGCCCACTCGACCTCGGCGGCGACGTCGCGGAGTTCGGACCGGTCCAGTCGCAGCCGCAGACGCCCGGCGGTCTCGGCGACCACGGGAGCCTTGTGCGCCAGCACCTCGGGCGCGGCGCCGCCGATGGCCTTGGGCCAGAAATAGTGCAGCTGGCGCAGCGCCGCGGCGTGGAACGTGCGCGCCTGAACCCCGCCGACGCCCAGGTCGCGCAGGCGGGTGCGCATCTCCCCGGCCGCGCGAGCGGTGAACGTCACGGCCAGGACCCGCTGTGGGTGGTACGCCCCCGACAGCACGCCGTAGGCGATGCGGTGGGTGATCGCGCGGGTCTTGCCCGTCCCGGCACCGGCGAGCACGACCATCGGGCCCGACGGGTGGGCGGCGACCTCACGCTGCTCCGGGTCGAGCGCGTCGAGGATGGCGTCAGGAGTGGGGATCACCGTGGCGCACGGGGCAGACGGCCCCCGTACCAATGCTCGATGAGACGGCTGGCGATCGACATCCGCCCCAGCGGGGCCCACCGGCCCTCGGCGACGAACGCCGGGACCTCGTCGCGGCTGATCCACCGGGCCTCGGCCAGTTCGCCGTCGATGAGGTGGATGTCCGTGCTCGTCGCCCGAGCGGTGAAACCGAGCATGAGGCTGGAGGGGAACGGCCACGGCTGGTCGGCGACGAACTCGACGTCGGTGACCTCGATACCGACCTCCTCGGCCACCTCGCGGGCCACGGCCTGGGCCATCGTCTCACCGGGCTCGACGAAGCCCGCCAATACGGAGAATCGTCCCTCGGGCCAGGTGGCACCACGGGCGATGAGCAACCGGTCGTCGGCGTCGACGACCGACATGATCACGGCCGGATCGGTGCGCGGGAAGTGGGCGCTGGCATCGATCGGGCAGTTGCGGCTCCAGCCCCCGCGGTCGGGTTCGGTGGCCGCGCCGCACCGACTGCAGTGGGTGTGGCCCTGGTGCCAGTTGTGCAGGCCCAGGGCGGTGACGAACACCTCGGCGTCACGGGTGTCGAGCTTGGCGCCGATCAGGCGCAGGTCGTGCCACGGGGCGTCGGCGTCCGTGCCGTGCAGACCGGTGTCGGTGCCGGTCAGGTCCGGCTCGGCCGGGGTGGGCTCGGCGTCGGAGACCACGATCCAGTCCTGCTCCTCGTGGTCGCGCCCGAGATAGAACCACAGTCGGTCGACGTCACCGGGGGCCGGAGCGCGGTGGAGCAGGGCGGGACGCCCATCGGACTGGGTCACGCGCATCTGCCCGTCACGGATCGCCGCGACGCGCGTGGTGTCGGCGGTGAACAGCGCACGCAGCGCCGCCGGGTTCTCCCGCAGGGCGGCGTTGCGGTCCAGGACGCTACCGCGCAGGGGAAGGTTGTCGAAGGCCTCGGGTGTGGATCGCACGGTGATCACCCTAGACGTCATACCGTGTCACTGTGACTCGCACGCCCTTCGCCCTCGCTGCCCTGGCCAGCGCCGCTGTCCCCGGCCTCGACCCGGTCGGGGTGCAGACCGTCCTCGGTGGTGACGATCGTTTCGACACCGCCATCGTCGCCGACACCGATGACCGCACCTGGGTCATCCGCGCGCCGAGGAGCGAAGCCCTCGCCGGGCAGATGGACCTGGCGTCGACCTACCTCGCCCTGTTGGCGCGACGGGTGCCCTTCGCCGTCCCGCTGGTCCGCGGCTGGGTGGACCTCAAGGAAGGTGGCCGCGCTGCGGTGTCGCACCTGCTGCCGGGCGAGCGGCTGGATTTCGCCGCTCTGCCGCCGGGGCCGGGCGTCACGGCCGAGCTCGGGCGCACGATCGGCACGCTGCACAACGTCGACCCTGCCCTGGCCGAGGAGGCCGGCCTGTCGACGTACCCCGCCGACGACTACCGCCGACGTCGGCTGGCTGCCCTGGATCGGGCCGCCGCCACCGGACACGTCCCGGCGGCGTTGCTGACCCGGTGGGAGGCCGCCCTCGAGGACACCGCCCTGTGGCACTACCACCCGGTGCCGGTTCACGGGAGCCTGCGCAGTGAGAACGTGCTCGTCACGTTCACCGACCCGGACGATGCCGCGACCGGCACGGTCAAGGCACTGACCGGGTGGGAGGACGCCCGTGTCGGTGACCCCGCCGACGACTTCGCCGCGCTCGTCGCGGATGCGTCGACCGAGGCGGTGCACGCCGCGCTGGAGGCGTACGCCCACACGCGGGTCGAGCGCCCGGACCGCAACCTGCTGGTGCGGGCGACGCTGGCGGCCGAGATGTC
>NZ_BCRE01000040.1 GCF_001552435.1 Kribbia dieselivorans NBRC 106261 | reverse complement strand
GGCGCTGGCGCAGCTCGCGGACGGCCTCGCCGACGCGGAGCCGCTGACGCAGATCCAGCCGCCGACGCGTCGACGCCCGGTGGACGTGGCGGCCCAGTCGGATGATGCCGAGGACGATGGCGAGCCCGGCGCCGTCGAGACCGAGTTCGCGACCACCGACGACACCGGACCGGTGCCGGCGGCCGGGGAAATGCCTGCGGACGACGTGACGGCGGACGAGGTGGCGGTCGACGACGACGTCACGGCTCCTCACCCGCCAGTGGCACCGAACTGATCAGTTCGGCGATCTGGTCGGCGTCCCCGAGATCGGGGCGCACGGTCTGGCCCGTGGCCGCGTAGAAGAACGCCCCGCCGACCTGCTCCGGCAGCACGTCATGCAGGCGGGCCCACGCCACCCGATAGGTCGCCAGTTGCAGCGCCCTGCGTCGAGCCTCCTCCCCCGTCGGCGGCCGACCGGTCTTCCAGTCCACGACCACCCAGCGCGGCCGCCCGTCCGGCAGCGGCGGTTCGGTGAACACGGCATCGACGCGCCCACGGACGGCGACCCCGGCGAACATCGTCTCGATCGGCACCTCGAGCTCGATCGGCACCCGGTCGGCCCACTCACTGGCGAGGAAGTGCGCCTGCAGCTCGGGCAGGTGCGTGTCGTCGGCGGCGCCCTCGTCGGCCGAGCCCGGCAGGTCGGTGAGGTCGACCATGGCGGCGCGGGCATAGTGCTGTTCGACCCACGCGTGGAACGCGGTCCCCCGTCGCGCGGCCGGTTCGGGGCGGCGCGGCATGGGACGGCGCAGGTCGACCGCGAAGGCCTCCGGGTCGGCGGCGTAGTCGATCAACGCCGACGTCGACAGGTGGGCCGGCAGATCGACGACGGCGGCGCCGGGCCGACGACGCGCCCGACGCTCGGCCAGCAGCACCCGGAGGTCCTCGTCGAGGTCGTCCTCGGAGAGCAGTTCGGCCGCCCCGTCCGCGCCGGAGAGCGTGGCCCCGATGTCGTCTGCGGCACGGCGCAGATGCGCGGCGTACCACGGCTGATCGCCGACCGGCCACTGGGCAGCGCTCGGCGGATGCAGCTCCCGTGGGTTGGTCGCGCCAGCCTCGGGCAGGGGCTCCCAGTGCAGTTCCTCGACCGGCAGGCCCTCGTGCTCGACCGCGCGGCGCACCTCATCCAGGAACCGTGAGGGCAGTCGCGGGGTCTTCGCGTCACCCCACAGGTGCGCGCTGAGCAGCAACTGGCCCCGCGAGCGGGTGAAGGCCACGTACGCGAGGCGACGTTCCTCGGTGATGCTCGCCGCTCCGCGCTCCTGTTTGAACGCGGTGATGTTCTCGACCATCGCCTTGTCGTCGGCCGCCTCGAGGTCCAGCACCGGCAGGCCCGCGCGGTCGCCACGCAGGCCGTACGGCACCGCCTCGATGCCGGTCAACCACCCGGAGTCGTTGACGTCGCCCAAGGTCCAGAAGCCCGACTTGTCCGAGGCCTTGGCGTTGTGGGCGGGGAAGACGCCCTCGACGAGTCCCGGCACGGCCACCGCGTCCCACTCCAGCCCCTTCGAGGCGTGGCAGGTCAGCACCTGCACCGCGCCGGGAGTGATCTCGAGGGTGGGCATCTCGAGCCCGTCCTCCTGCTCCTCGGCGGCGGCCAACCAGTCGAGGAACCCGCCGAGCGTCGGCCGGACCGCGCTGGCCGCGAACTGCGCCGCCACGTCGGCGAAGGCATCGAGGTGGACCCGGGCCGTGGCAACATCCCGGTTGGGGCGGGTCAAGACCTCGATGTCCAGGCCAAGGGCCCGTTCGGCCTCCCCGACCAGATCGGGCAGGGGGAGCCCGGTCAGCCGCCGCACGCGACGGACCACTTCGCCCAGCGCGGCCAGTCGGGCGCCGGCCGCGGCGGAGAGCCGTTCGCCGGACGGGCCGGTCCACCCCGGCGCGGGCAGGTCGTCGAGGGCCTCCACGAGGCTGACGTCGTCGGTCGAGTCGGGAGCCAGGTCCACCGGCCCCGGAGCCGCGGGCTGCGCCGGTTGACGCAGTCGCTGCCGCGAACGGGCCCAGGCATGGAGGCCGTCGAGGTCGGCGGCGCCCAGGCGGCAGGCGGGCCCGGTGAGCAGTCGCATGAGCCGATCGCCGCGCGACGGGTCCTGCACCACGGACAGCAGGGCGACGAGGTCCTCGATCTCGCTGGTGAGGAGCAGCCCGCCCAGACCGACGACCTCGTACGGGATCTCCCGGCCGTCCAGGGCCGTGATGATCGGGGCGAACTGCGAGCGCCGACGGCACAGCACGGCGGCCGAGAGTCGCCCACCGGCGACCCGGTGCCCGATCCATTCGGCGATCTCGGCGGCCTCGTCATCGATGGTCTCGAGGCACTGGACGTACACCTGCCCGGCGTGGGCACCCGGTCGGGCGCGCAACGGCTGCACCGGCACCGCCGACTCCGACCGCAGGGGCGCGGCGACGCGGTTGGCGACGTCGAGCACGAGCTGGTCGTTGCGCCAACTCGTCGACAGGGGCAGGACGGCCGCGGGCCCGCCAGCGCTCGTCGGGAAGGCACTCGGAAAGGTCCCCAGCGTCGTCGCGCTGGCTCCACGGAACGCGTAGATCGACTGGTTGGGGTCGCCGACCGCCGTCACGCCGACCCCGTCGCCGGTGTCGCTGCGCGCGAACAGGCTGCGCATGAGCACCATCTGGGCCTCGGAGGTGTCCTGGAACTCGTCGAGCAGCACAGCCCGGAACCGGCGACGCTCGATGGCCCCGATGTCGGGGAACCGGTCGGCCAGCCGCGCGGCCAGGCCCATCTGGTCGCCGAAGTCCATGGAGTCGCGCTCACGCTTGAGCTCGAGGTAACGCGCCACGATCGGCATGACGAGACGACGCTCCGCCATGACCGCGGCCAGGTCGGTGACGGCCTTGAGTCGGGCCTTGCCGGCCACCGGCAACTCCAGCAGCGTCGCCTCGATCGCGGCGAGTTCGTCATCGACCTCGGCCGGGGTCACGAGGTGCTCGGCCATCTCGCCGGAGAGGTGCACCACCGCCTTGGTGACCGTCGACTCCGCCTTGCTCATCGCCTCCATCGGCCCGTCCCACGCCTGCACCACCTCGTGGGCGTACTGCCAGGCGGCCGCCTCGCTCAGCAGTCGGGAATCGGGTTCGTACCCGAGTCGCAGGGCGTGTTCGCCGACGAGCCGACCCGCGTAGGAGTGGTACGTCGAGACCGTCGGCGCGCCGGCCAGCGAGATGACGCCCTCCTCGACCGGCGGCTCCCACAGACCAGCGCGCCGCAGCGCGGCCAGACGTGCGGAGACGCGTTCGCCGAGTTCGGCGGCGGCTTTGCGGGTGAAGGTCAGCCCGAGGATCTCGTCGGCCTCGACGACCCGGTTGGCCACGAGCCAGACGACCCGGGAGGTCATCGTCTCGGTCTTGCCAGAACCGGCCCCGGCGACGACGAGGAGGGGTTCGAGTGGCGCCTCGATGACGGCGGTCTGCTCGGCGGTCGGCGGCGGCTTGCCGAGGGCGGCGGCCAGGTCGGCGGCGGAGTACTGGATCGTCGTCATGTCAGGCGCCGCCCTTCGGGCTGTCGGTCAGTGTGCGACCCTCGGGGCGGGCGGGGCAGGACGACTTGACCGGGCACGTCGAGCAGACCGGGGCGGTCCCGCCGGGGGCCGTGGCGAACGACGCTCCGGCCATGCCGTCGGCGGTGGTGCGGATGAGATCGTGCGCCCAGCGCGGGTTGTCGGCGTCGGCGAGGGCCGGCTGCTCCTGCAGGGTCGTCGACTTGTTCGCCGCCTTGCCGAGCTGCAGGAGTGCCGCGCCGGCGCTGTCGGTGCCGAACGCCGCGAACCCACCCTCCTGGACGGCGACTTGGTAGGCGCCGAGTTGGGCGTGCTCGGGCACCTCGTCCTTGGTCGGCTTGCTGCTGCCGGTCTTGAAGTCGATGACGCGCAGGCGCCCCTGCGGGTCGCGTTCGAGGCGGTCGACGCTGCCGCTGAGCACGGCGCGTCCGAGCGCGACCTTCATGGCCTCCTCCCGGGCGACCGGCTGCCACTGCCCGGCCGTCTCGGCGAGGTACCTCGCCAATCTGTCGACCATGTCGTGGGCGTTGCGGTGCTTGCCCGCACTGACCCAGCCGTCGCGCAGACCCAACTGCCCCCAGCGCCGATCGACCTCGGCCCGATAGGTCGGCGCATCCTGATCGCCGAGCTCGGCGGCGATGGCATGGACGAGGTTGCCGATCTCCATCGCACCCACCGACGGTCCGGCCCCGCCACGCGAGGTGAGCAACCACTTGAGTTGGCAGTCCTGGAACGCCCCGACCCGGCTGGGCGAGACCCGCACCGGATCATCGTCACCACGCAGGGGGCGGTCGTCGGAGACCGTGCGCAGCGCCCACCACTGCGTCGGGTCGGCGCCGGGCACCCCCTCGGCAGCCAACCGCGTCAACAGCGCCACGGCCCGATCTCGCTGCGCCCCGGGCACCAACACGTCATGGCGCAACTGGGCGACCACCCCCGTCAGGTCCAGCGGGGAGGGGAGCGGGGTGAACTCGCGGGCGGTGGCGTCGTCCTCGCGCGGGTCGACGACGTCGAGGTACGGCGAGGGCTGGTCCTCCTCGGTGCGGATCGCCGTGACCAAGAGCCGGTGCGTCGCCCGGGTGACGGCCACGTGCAGGAGCCTGGTCTCGTCGTGCCGCACCTGCGCCTGAGCCGCCCGGATGCCACCCTCGCGACCGGTGACGATGTCGGCGAGGTGTTCCGAGCCCAACAACGAACCGCGCAGGCGCAGGTCGGGCCAGACGCCCTCCTGCACCCCGGCGACGACGACGATCCGCCATTGCCCACCGGCGGCACTCTGCGGCGTCAGCAGGGCCACCGCGTCGCCGCCGGCGCTGCGCGCGGACAGCGTGTCGGCGGCGACATCCTGCCCGGTGACGCTGTCGAGGAACGCCTCCGGCCCCTGGTGCGGCAGTCGGTCGGCGTACCGGCCGGCCGCATCGAACAAGGCCACGACGGCGTCGAGGTCACGGTCGGCACGCGCCCCGGCCTGCCCACCGG
>NZ_BCRE01000039.1 GCF_001552435.1 Kribbia dieselivorans NBRC 106261 | reverse complement strand
TGCCCACCGGCCAGGGCCGCCGCCTGCCACGACGACGCCAGGCCCGCGGCCTGCCACAGTTCCCAGAGCAGGGTCTCGGCAGTGACACCGGCCGGCCAGTGGCCGTCGGGGGTGAGGTGGGCGGCGGCCAACCCGGCCTCGATGATCCGGGCGACGCGCAGCAGCGGGGCGACCTCATGACCGAGGTGGGCCAGCCGCTCGGGGTCGCGCACGTACACGGTGAGCAACTCGTCACTCGAGCGACCACCACCGGCCGCCAACTCCTCGCGGCGCAGGGTGCGGCGCAGCCGGCGCAGGCGCACCGAGTCGGCGCCCCCGATCGGTGAGGTGAGGATGTCGACGAGCGCCTCGACCGAGATCTCGGCCTGCCGCCCACGGGCCAGGTCGATGACGATCCGCATCAGGGCCAGCAGCGGCCGCACGGCCACCTCGTCACGAACCGGCACATCCGTCGGCGGTGCGGCCAGCGGTACCGATTGCGCGGTCAGCACCCGCCGCATCGTCGCCGTGCGCCCCCGCCCGCGGGTGATCACCGCCATCTGCGACCACGGCACTGAGTCGATGAGGTGGGCGCGGCGCAACTGTGTGGCGATGAACCCGGCCTCGGCCGCAGCGGAGCGCAGTACATGGGCCGAGACCTCGCCGTCGAGACCGCCGGTCGTCGGACTCGCGACCCGCTGATGCCCCGCCCCGAGCGCCCCGATGCGTGCCGTCACATCACCGGCGACGCGGGCCAGCGCCGGCGGCAATCGGTACCCCTGCCCGAGTACGAACTCCTCGACCCGGGCCCCGGGCCGCCCCCACGACCCGAGCATCAGACGCGGATCCGCGCCCCGGAAGGTCTGCACGGCCACATCGGGGTCGCCGATGAGCACCAGCCGGGCGCCGGCGCGGTGCAGGACCCGCAGCAGACGCGCGGCCGGGTGGGTCAGTTCCTGGGCGTCGTCGACGACGACGAGGCGGATCCCGGTGGCGACCCGATCGAAGGCCTCGACGTCGTCCTCGAGCAGGTCGGCCGCCGCCGTGAGGATCCACGCGGGGTCGTACGCGCCGGGAGCGGACATCGCCGTCACCTCGTCGTACTCGCGCAGCACCGCCGCGGCCGCGGCCCATTCGGGGCGGTCGTGCTCGTCGGCCAACGCGATCAGGTCGTGCGGCTCGAGCCCGTGTTCGACGGCCCGCATGAGCAGGTCACGCAACTCCGCCCGGAAGCCACGGGTCGGCAGCGCCTCGACGACCCGGTCGGGCCAGGCGGGGGCCGGTGAAACGCCCGAGGCGTGGCCGTCGAGGAGTTCGCGCAGGATGACGTCCTGCTCCGGACCGGTGAGCAGCCGAGGCGTGGGCATCCCCCGCAACGCCGCATCCTGGCGCAGCAGACCGAACCCCAAGCTCTGATGGGTGCGGGCGAGCGGCTCGGTGGACGTCTGACCGACACCGGCGGTGACCGCATCGCGCAACCCCGCGGCGGCCAGCCGCGAGGAGGTGAGGATGACGCATTGGCTCGGGCTCACCGCTCCGGAACGCACCGCGTGGACGACCGTCTCGACGGCGACCATGGACGTGCCCGTACCCGGGCCCCCCAGCACCCGCACGACATCGGCCGTCGACGCCACGGCCCGACGTTGGTCGTCGTCGAGGCGCGGGCGGGCGGCGATCGGGCCGGTGGGCCGTCGACGCAACTGCGGTGCAGGTGAACTCTCCATCACGCAACAGCCAATCAGATGCCGCCGACAACGTTGTCCAGACCGGGCCGCGACCCGAACGTGCCACCATGCGGCCGTTGACGCCGGTTGTCCCTACTGGCCCGTACGATGGCCCAGATGCGGGAGGAGTCTGAGATGAGCAACGAAACGACCGAGGTGGGTCGCCCCCAGCGGCTGCCCCGTGACCAGCGTCGCGCCCAGTTGCTCGAGTCGGCCCAGCACGTCTTCGTCGAGCGGGGGTACCACGCGGCCGGCATGGAGGACATCGCCGAGCGAGCCGGGGTCTCGAAGCCCGTGCTGTACCAACACTTTCCGGGGAAACTCGAACTCTACCTCGCGATCCTCGACCATCAGGTGGAGTTGCTCGAGTCGATGATCAGCGACGCCCTGGCCCAGGCCGGCGACGCCAAGGAGAAGGTGTACGCCACCTTCGGGGCCTACTTCGACTTCGTCACGCGTGAAGGGGGCGCGTTCCGACTCGTCTTCGAGTCCGATCTGACCAAGGAGACCGCCGTCCGCGAGCGCCTCGACCGTGTCGAACGTGAATGCGCCCACATCATCGCCGAGCACATCGTCATGGACACGGGCCTGCCCGACGAGTACGCGACCCTGCTCTCGATCGCCTTGGCGGGTATGGCCCAGGTGACCGCCCGTGGTTGGCTGGCCCTGGACACCCAGATCACCAAGGAGGACGCTGCCCGGGCAGCCGCCCACCTCGCGTGGCGTGGTCTGGGCAACTACCCCACCCGGGCCACGACAAACGCTGCCGGCCTTCCCGTCGGCACCTGAACAGGAGGAAACACATGGAGGTCAAGATCGGCGTCCAGAACGTCAGCCGAGAGATCGCCTTCGAGACCGACGCCTCGGTCTCGGACGTCACCGCCGCCATCGACGCGGCCCAGCAGACCGGAGTCGTGCACCTCGCCGACAACAAGGGCGGCACCGTGATCGTGCCGCTGGCCTCGTTGGGTTACGTCGAACTCGGTGAGCCCCACCGGTCGCGCGTCGGCTTCGGCGCCTGACCACCGAGGTCGCGAACGGCCCGACGTACGGTTCGAGGTCCGCCACGAGCGTGTGCCACGCCCGTGGCGGACCTCGAACCGTATCCGGGGATCAGCCGATCACAGGTTCAGGCCCAGGGCCTTCATCCGCTCCTCGTGCCGCACGGTGACCTGCTCGAACACCACCAGCGTCTCGGCCAAACCCGCCCCGGGGGTGCCGCCGGCCCCCACGACCAGGGCCCCGAGCCCATCGTGCTCGGCGGCCAGATGCTGCCCACGGGCCACGACCTCGCCGAACAGTCGCCGCGCCCACAGGGACTGCCGCCCGACCTGGATGGGGTTCTGCGCGATGGCGCTGCCGGCCGCCTCGACGAGGAAGGCCTCCTTCCTCGGGTTCTCCCCCGCCCGGCGAACGACCTCCATGGTGACCGCGTCGTCGGTCCAGCCGGCCACGGCCGTGTACAGGTCGACCGCGAGACCGTCGGCGATGCAGGCCTTGACCAGGGCTTCGAGCCACGTCGCGGGCGCGAGCCGGGCGTGGAACTCATCGAAGGTGGGCATGAACGGCGCCATCGCCTGGGTCGGGCTGGAGCCGAGTTCGACCAGACGGTCCACGAGCAACCGGTGACGCGCCATTTCGTCGGCCGCGAAGGCCGACAGTTCAGCCCGCAGCGGGAGGGTCGGCATCGTCGTCGCATCCGCGGCCAGACGACCGAACATGCTCAGTTCACCGGCGGCAAAGACGCCGAGGAGGTCGATCACCTCGGCGGGATTGTCAGCATCACTCGCGCGCATGATTCGCAGCCTACTGCGGGGGCAGGTATCATGTCCCCAGCACCGGTGCCCGGTCGGCACAACTTTTGGGGCGGCAGTCAGCCCGCCACCGTCGCTGCACATGCAACAGGAAGACCTCCGATCGGCCCGCGGCCGCGTCACGACTCCCGTGATGCGCCAGCCCAGCGATCGAGAGACCTCATGAGCGACACCGACGTGGCTGCCACGCAGCCCGACACCACCGAAACCGACACCCCCGCCGCCACCGAAACCGACACCCCCGCCGCCACCGAAGCCGAAACCCGCACCTTCGCCGACTTCGGCATCCACCCCGACATCGTGGCCTCCCTGGCCGAGGGCGGGATCATCCACCCGTTCCCGATCCAGGCGATGACCCTGCCGGTCGCGCTCGAGGGTCACGACATCATCGGTCAGGCCAAGACCGGAACGGGCAAGACCCTGGGCTTCGGCGTCCCGATGCTCCAGCGCCTCGACCTGGAGTCGGCGGAGAAGCGCCCCCAGGGCCTGGTCATCGTGCCCACCCGTGAACTGGCCGTCCAGGTCGCCAAGGACCTCGAGCAGGCGGGCAAGATCCACGGCGTCAAGGTCTTGACCGTCTACGGCGGCCGCGCGTACGAACCCCAGGTGGAGGCACTGCGCTCCGGCGTGCATGTCGTCGTCGGCACCCCGGGTCGCCTGATCGACCTGGCCCAGCAGAAGCACCTCGACCTCAAGGGCACCCGCACCGTCGTGCTCGACGAGGCCGACGAAATGCTCGACCTCGGCTTCCTGCCCGACGTCGAGAAGCTCATGGCGATGACCTCGCCGAACCGCCAGACGATGCTCTTCTCCGCGACCATGCCCGGCGCGATCGTCGCCCTGGCCCGGCGCTACATGACCGCACCCACGCACATCCGCGCCATGGGCGACCCGACCGAGGGGTCGACGGTCAAGGCGATCTCCCAGTTCGTCTACCGCGCCCACTCGATGGACAAGGTCGAGATGCTCGCGCGCATCCTCCAGGCCAAGGACCGCGGCCTGACGATCGTGTTCAGCCGCACCAAGCGCACGGCCGCCAAGGTCGCCGACGAATTGGTGGAGCGCGGTTTCGCCGCGGCGTCGCTGCACGGTGACCTCGGGCAGGGAGCCCGGGAGCAGGCGTTGCGGGCGTTCCGCAACGGCAAGATCGACGTCCTCGTCGCGACCGACGTCGCCTCGCGCGGCATCGACGTCGAGAACGTCACGCACGTCATCAACTACCAGTGCCCCGAGGACGAGAAGACGTACCTGCACCGCATCGGCCGCACCGGCCGGGCCGGGAACACCGGCACCGCGGTGACCTTCGTCGACTGGGATGACATGACCCGCTGGGCCGTCATCAACCGGATCCTCGAACTCGGCATCCCCGAGCCGGTCGAGACGTACTCGACCTCCCCGAACCTCTACGAGGACCTCGGCATCCCCGAGGGCGTCAAGGGTCGGCTGCCGCGCGAGAAGCGCACGCGGGCCGGGCTCGACGCCGAGACGATCGAGGATCTCGGTGAGACCGGCAAGTCCTCCGGCCGTCGCCCCGGCGGTCGGCGTGGGTCGGAGCACCACCGCGCCACCGCCGACGTGCAGTCGGGCGAGCGGGAGCAGGCCAGCCGCCCGCGTCGCGCCCGCAACCGCCGCCGCACCCGTGGCGGCGAGGGCGGCACGACGCCGGCTTCGGGTGGCACGGGTAGCACGGCCGGCCAGGCCTGATCGGCACGCCGTAGTCTGTGCGCTGTGTCTGACGTCTCCCGCCGCGCCACGGACCTGACCCAACGAGTCCTCCGCCGAGGCCACCGCACCTGGCAGCAGGTGCAGCAGCACCTGCGCCGCACGCGATCGACCGTCGACGGGACGCCCGCGGCCTCGGTGACGACCCAGCTCGCCGAGTTGACCGACGCCGGGCGGCATGCCGAAGCGGTGACGCTGGCCCAGCGCCACCTTCCCGGCCTGCCGACCGACGTCCCGTTCCTCGACCAGGTTCGGGCCAGCGCGTCCAAGGCCGGCGCACTGACGCTGCAACGCCGCGCCACCCAGCTACGTCTGGCCGCCACCTCCGCCGCCGACCTCATCGGCCGCGAACGCGTCACCGCCGCCGCCCGGCAGCTCGAGGGACGCTGGCTCGAGACCGAGCCCGGCTGGTCCCCGACGATCGCCCCGGAGGTCCTGGCCGGGCTATCGCCGGTCACCGACCCGGTGCCGGGTCGGGTACTGCACGTCCTGAAGATCTCGATGCCGCAGCGCCAGAGCGGCTACACGATGCGCACGATGTACACCCTGGTGGCCGAGCACGGCTCCGGTCTCGAGCCGATCGCCGTGACCGCCCTCGACTACCCGGTCTCGGTCGGGGTGGACGACGCCCCCGACCGTGAGGACGTGCGCGGCATCGCGCACCTGCGCCTGACCCGCGGCACGCCCCCGGCCAAGGAGCCCTTCGACGTCTACCTCGACGCGTGGGCCACCGCCCTGGCCCCGGTGGTCGCGCAGCAGCGTCCCGAGGTGATCCACGTGCACTCCGGGGCCCGCGGGTACGAGTCGGCGCTGGTGGCCGTGGCCGTGGGCCGCGCGCTCGACGTGCCGGTCGTCTACGAGGTCCGCGGGTTCTTCGAGTCCCTGTGGACCAAGGACGTCGCGTGGTCCGAACAGTCCGAGGTCTACCACCGCCGTCGTGACACTGAGACGCGCTCCATGCAGGCCGCCGATGCCGTGGTCACGCTGAGCGAATCGATGCGCCAGGACATCCTCGACCGCGGCGTCGACCCGGCGAAGGTGTTCGTCGTCCCCAACGGCGTCGACACCACCGCCTTCGTGCCGCGCGAGCGCAACGCCGACCTCGTCGAGCAGATCGGGCTGAACGAGAAGTTCGTCTTCGGCTACGTCTCCAACCTCGATCATTACCGCGAAGGTCAGGAGTTGCTCATCGACGCCGCGGTCGCGCTGCGGGCCCGGGGGATTCCCGCCGTGGCGCTCATCGTCGGCGACGGTCAGCGACGCGGATTCCTCGAGAAGCACGCCGCGCAGGTCGGTGCCGGTGACGCCGTGGTCATGACGGGCAAGGTCCCCCACGACCAGGTCCTCGACTACTACGCACTCCTCGATGTCTTCGTCATCCCCCGCATCGACGAGCGGGCGGCCCGCCTGGTCACGCCCCTCAAGCCGTTCGAGGCGATGGCCGCGGGCCTGCCGCTGCTCGTCTCCGACCTGCCGGCGTTGACCGAGATCACCGGTGGCGGGACGCGCGGCCGGAGTTTCCGGGCCGGCGATTCAGGCGCCCTCGTCGAGGCCTTGGCCGACCTCCACGCCCATCCGGAGAAGCGTGACGCGCTGGCCGCGGCCGGGCGCGAGTGGGTCGATCGCGAGCGCCAGTGGTCGGCCAACGGGCCACGCTACCGCGCCATCTACGAGCAGGTCATCGCCGCCCGGCGGGGCTAGGCGGTCGACGCCGGCCAGTGTGGTCGTCGCCGACGCCGTTCGTCGCCGACGCCGATCAGGCCTCGACGTGCGGGCGCGGGTCGCCGAAGAAGACGACCTGCCCGGCCCGGTTCATCAGGGCCATGTCCGAGATCGGCCACGTGTGCGCATGCCGGTCGGCGCCGCGGATGCTGACGAAGTTGAACCGGTCGGCCGAGTAGATCGAGACTCCGGCCTGCTTGGCCCGGGTGAGGATGTCGGTGTCGACGGCGCGAGGCAGATCACCGAACCGCAGGTCACGAGCCACGTCGCCGTCGAGGATGATCGAGCCGCCCTGGACGAGCCGCTCGAACTTGTGCTCGGAGTTCGGGAAGCGCAGGATCACCGCGTTCGACGAGCGCAGCCACACGTAGTGGCACCACTTCCCCACGATCCCGGCGCCGGAGTGGGAGAACGAGTCGACGAGGTCGGTCAGGTAGTGCTTGCCGTAGTAGTTGTCGTCGTCGACCTTGGCGATGTACCGACCGTCGGAGGCGTCGATCCCCAGGTTCATGCAGGCCCCGAGCGTGATCGAGGGGTCGGCCCGCACGATCTCGAGGTGGTCCACGCCGGCGTCCCGGTAGCGCGCCCGCAGGTCGGCCTCGTCGACGTCCAGACCGTGCAGGACGAGGACGAGTTGGACGTTCCCGTACTCGTTCTCGACCTGACGAGCGACATTCTCGGCCACGTTGTCGAGTTCGTGCAGGCGGTTCGTCGGCACGATGACCGACACGTCGCGCCACACGCCCCGCGGGCGCAGCCGCAGGTCGTCCTCGATCGTGCGGGTGCGGTTGGCCCACCCGTGCAGGCTGCGTGCCGCCCGCCCGATGGCCAGGGCCTCCCGGTCGACGACCTCGTCCTGCCACAGCCTGGCCGCGACGTCGAGGCGCAGTTCCTCATCGCTGGAGGCCACCGAGGCGAATCGGCGCAGGCCCGGAGCGAGCAGGTCGGCGGCGGTCTCGTCGACGACCAGCGGGGTGGAGGACATGGCCGCCTCAACCATCGCCCATCCCAGCGCCGGACCATCGCCGAGCGCCACGGCCTCCCGGTAGGGGGCCAACGCCGGCTCCGCCCCGTCGGGCTGCTGCACCGAGTCGAGGTCGAGCAGATCGAGGTGGTCGGACGGAACCGGGGCGATGCGGGCCGGGTCCCACGTGCCGTGGGTCAGGACGGCCGCGTTCGATCGCTTGCGGGCGGCTCCCCCGACGCGCGGGGAGTGGATGCTCGGCGCCGCGGCCGGCGGCAGGTAGCGCACGGTGCGCCCCGACGCGGCCGACCAGGTGTTGGCGGCATCGAGGTCGTCGACGTAGAACATCGCCGTGTCCGGGATCGGGTCGTCGCTCTCCTGCCCCGGGACCCGGAAGAGGTCGGTGACCGCGGCCTCGTCCCACGAGTCGCCGCGGCTCTGGGTCCACCAGAGCACGACCGGGACCTGCGCCGCACGCGCCACCATGACGAAGTGCGACACCGTGAGGTCGGGAGCGGCTGCCGGGTGGGCACCGCGCATCTCGATGAAGAGGATGGCGGACTCCTCGATCGCGTCGGAGGCCTGATACACCAGCGTCTCGCGGACGTGCCACTCGGCGGCGAGCCCCGTGACGAAGCGCGGCGTCGCACAGACGGCCACGACCGGAGCCAGGGGGTCCGGGTCGACCAGCGGCGCGGACCCCGCTCGCGGCACCAACCGGCTTGAGTTCGCCAGCCACCCGAACCGGTGGCGCAGGCCCGCACGGACCCGCTGGCGCAGGTCGCCTCCGCGGGGGCCCGACTCCGCC
>NZ_BCRE01000038.1 GCF_001552435.1 Kribbia dieselivorans NBRC 106261 | reverse complement strand
AGGGCTGGTCGGTTCTGGCGTCGGAGGAGAAGCGGTCATGCCCGTAAGAATGTCATCTGTTCGGCCACGATCGGTGCCACCCCGGCGGTGTCGTGCGCGTCGGGTGTCTGGGCCCACACCACCGGAGCGTCGCTCCACCGCGCCACCTCGTCGGCGACGGCCTCGACCGTCCACGCCACGGCCACCCGGCCGCGCCGTGGCTCCGGCTGGCGCAGCAGGAGCACGAGGTCGCACGCCAGATCGTCCGGGCCCTCACGATCCGCGACGAACACGCTCGGCGTGGGAGCGATGAGCACACCGGCCCGGATGCGCTCCTCGGGGTGGACCTGGCTGATGATGCCCGCGTTGATGAGGCTCTGCACCGGATCGGCGTTGTGGGGCCGTGGGCGGCGCAGCAGCGACGGGTCCTCACGGTGCATCACCGCGACGGTATACCCCTCGTCGACCAGCAAGCGCAGCAGACTCGCCGTTTCGCCCGCCGTCGCCTTGACCGCGAGATCGTCGACGAGCAGGACGTCGAACCGCTCGTCGTCGCGCTGATCCAGCCACCCCCGCGGAGCGGCGAACGGCCGCTCACCGGCGTCGGTGGCCGCTTCGAGGTTGGCCACCGCCTGGCCGGAGGTACGCAGCCCGCGGTGCCACTTGCGGTACGCGCTCTGGTGCCCGATGCGGGTCGAGGCCGCCCAACCCATCGCGAAGTCGCTGCGCGAGAGCGAATCGCCGCGCAGTCGCACCACCGACAGCGGCAGGTCCACGACCGTCGGTGTCACCCCGCGCACCGCGGTGAGCCGCTCGTAGAACTCCTGGTCGCCGCTCTTGCGCGCGACATCGAAGCCCCCGAGACCGGCAAGGTCGGTGCGCCGGATCATCAGGGAGGACTTGTTGATCCGGGTCGAGGCGTACCCCAGCCACTGGTGGGTCAGGTCGGCGTGGGCGCGCACCGCCAACGATTCCGTGGCCACGACCTCCGGTTGTCCCCACAGGGCCGCGAACTGGCGCTCGACCTTCTCCGGGTGCGCCCAGTCGTCGGCGTCGTGGAAGGTCACGATCTGACCGAGCGCCGAGCGCACCCCGAGGTTGCGGGCGCGGTAGGCGCCGCCGTTGCGCGGTGCGCTCACCACGCGGATCCGCGGGTCGAGAGCGGCGACGGCCGCGATGGCCTGGGCGAACTCGGGACCGGAGGCGTCGTCGACCAGCACGATGTCGAGGTTCGGGTAGGACTGCTCGATCAGCGCCCGCACGGCGGTCTCGAGCCAGTGGTCGGGCCGATACACGGCCACCACGACCGAGATCAGCGGAAGGTCCTCGAGGCGGTCGAACCCGAGCCGGGACATGCGGTCGGGCAACCCATCGCGCAGCCGCTGGAGCACCGCCGGGTCGGTCGTCAACCGGTCCAGGGCCGGGCGGTCACCCTCGGGCAGGAGCGTCGGTTCGACCAGCCCGGCGTGCCGGAACGGGCGGGTGAATGAGCGCCAGAACGACTCCCGATCGGCCCCGGCCGCGGTCGGGCGGCCGTGCGACGGGTTGAGCATGTCCGCGCGCAGGTCGATGACCTGCGCCAAGGGCAGAGCCTCGAGCCGGCCGAGCAAGGCGCTGAGCTCGGTGAACCGCCCCTGGAAGTACAGCAGCTGGGCGTACAGCAACTGCTGCCGCTCCCCCAGGGCGGCGGGACCGCGTTGCGCAACGACCTGCTCGAAGATCCCCCGGGCCCGGGCCTGGGCCGCTTTCTCGGGCAGGCCCGCGCACACCTCGGCGAGCGCGAGCTGCCACGCCAGCGACCCGGTGCGTTCGGCCACCACCTCGATGACCCGCCGGACCAGGGCGGAGCGGGTCCGCAGCCCCAACGCCGTCAGGTCGGCCGCCGCGCCGCGCTGGTAGGCCACCTTGGCGTACGCGGCCGTGAGGTCATCGAGGCCGCTGGTGTCCAGCGGCCGGACCAGGGAGGTCAATCGCGCCGTGACCCGACGACGCTCCGCCGCGTCGGCCGAGGTGGCCAGGGCAACGCCGCGGCGGGCGAGGTGGGTCAGGCGCGCGAGGGTGCGGGTCGGTGCCATGGGGTGATGACTCGTGACGGAGCGTCGTGACCGACGTCAGCGCGTGAGCGTCGCGGTGTCGATGACGTAGCGGTAGCGCACGTCACCGGCGACGACCTTGTCGTACGCCTGCGTGACCTCGTCGGCCGAGATCGTCTCGATCTGCGCTCCGATGCCGTGGGCCGCGCAGAAGTCGAGCATCTCTTGGGTCTCGGGGATCCCGCCGATGTTCGACCCGGCGAAGACCTTGCTCGGCCCGACGAGCAGGCCGGGGCGGAACGCGTAGCGCTGCGACGGCAGACCGACGTTGACGAGCACGCCGCGCGGCTTGACCAGCTTGAGGTACGCCTCCATGTCGATGTCGGCGCTGACGGTGTTGAGCACCAGGTCGAACGAGCCGGCGGCGGCCGTCATCGCGTCGGCGTCGCTGCTGGCCAGGTGCGCGCTCGCGCCGAGCGCGGCACTGTCGGCGGCCTTGGCCAGGCTGCGCGAGATGACGGTGACCTCGGCGCCCATCGCCACGGCGATCTTGACGCCCATGTGCCCCAGCCCACCCAGGCCCACGACGGCCACGCGCTGACCCGGCTGGACGTTCCAGCGGCGCAGCGGGGAGTAGGTGGTGATGCCGGCGCACAGCAGCGGCGCGGCCACGTCGAGGTCGATGCCCTCGGGGATCCGCACCGTGAAGCGCTCCGAGACGACGATCGCCTGGGCATATCCGCCGCGGGTGTACTCGCCGTCGTAACCGGTGCTCGCGTAGGTGAACACCGCACCCTTCTCGCAGTACTGCTCGAAGCCGTCCTTGCACCATGTGCACTCGCCGCACGAGTCGACCATGCAGCCGACACCGACGCGGTCGCCGACCTGGTGCCGCGTCACGCCCGCGCCGACGGCCCTGACGATGCCGGCGATCTCGTGGCCTGGGGTGATGGGGAACTGCTTGCTGCCCCACTCCTCGCGCACCGTGTGGATGTCGGAGTGGCAGATGCCCGCGTACGCGATCTCGATGAGCACGTCGTCGTCACGCAGATCGCGCAACTCGACGGTGGCCACCTCGAACGGGGCCGAGGCGGCGGGGGCCTGCAGGACGGTCGTGGTCGTCGTCATGTGCTCCATCCTTCCACTGCCGTGGCGCACTCGCCTACACGGCGGGCCGCACCGTAGGCTCGACCCTCATGATCGACCTGCACACGCACTCGACGGCCAGCGACGGCACGCGCACCCCCGCCGAGGTCGTCCAGGACTCCGTCGAGGCCGGACTGAGCGTGCTCGCGCTGACCGATCACGACACCTCGATCGGGTGGGGCGAGGCCGCCACGGCCGCGCAGCACCACGGCATCGGCCTGCTGCGGGGCATGGAGATCTCGTGCACGCACAACGGTCGCAGCCTGCACCTGCTGGGCTACCTCGTCGACCCGGACCACCCCGAACTGGTCGCCGAACTGACCAAAGCGCGGGTGAGCCGGGAGACCCGCCTGGAGCGGATGGTCGAGAAGTTGGCGGCCGACGGCATCCCGATCACCATGGCGGCGGTGCACGCGCAGATGGGCGCGGAGACCACCCCCGGTCGACCGCACATCGCCGACGCCCTCGTCGCCTCGGGCTACATCAGCGACCGCAACGAGGCCTTCACCGACCTGTTGCACGACAACAGCAAGTACTACGTCGCCCACTACGCCATCCCGGCGGTTCGCGGCGTCGAGGTCGTGCGCGCCGCCGGGGGCGTGGCGGTGATCGCCCACCCGTTCGCCAGCAAGCGCGGGTACCGGCACCCGGTGGAGATCATCGAGCGCATGGCCGCGGCCGGCCTGGCCGGGATCGAGGTCGACCACTCCGACCACGACGAGGCGGCCCGGGCGGAGCTTCGTGGCGTCGCCGCCGATTTGGGCGTCTTCACCACCGGCAGCAGCGACTACCACGGCGCCGGCAAGCCCAACCGGCTCGGCGAGAACACGACCTCGCCCGAGGTGTTGGAGCAGATCATCGATCTGGCCCACAGCTCGGTCCCCTACCTGCCCGGGCGCTGAGGCGAGCACGCGGGACCCGCGCGGCGTGCCACCATGGACGGGTGAGTGAAGAGCAGAAGCAGGCCGACAACCGCGCCCGTCCGACCACCGATCAGTTCCGGGCCTTCGTCGCGCGGGACTGGGCGCCGCGCACACCTCCGCCCACCGAACCGGACTCCGTCGCGCCGTTCGCCGCGGCCCGCCGGGACGCGCTCTCGCAGGCCTTCCCCGCCGACCGACTGGTCATTCCCGCCGGTGGGTTGAAGGTCCGCAGCAACGACACCGACTACGTCTTCCGCGCACACAGCGCCTTCGTGCACATGAGCGGGTGGGCCGGCGACGCCGAACCCGACGCTGTGCTCGTGTTCGAGCCGCGCGCCGAGGGTGGACACGACGTCGTGCTCTACTTCACCCCCATGGCCGAACGGGACTCCGAGGAGTTCTTCGCCAACGCCCGCTACGGCGAGTACTGGGTCGGCGCGCGCCCCACGCTCGAGGAGCTCGCCGCCCGGCTCGGCGTGACGACGCGCCATCTCGACGAGTTCGAGGCGCACGTCGCCAAGGATGCCGGTCTGACCACGGTGCGGGTCGTGCGCGACGCCGACCGCGAGCTGACGGCCACGCTCGACGAGGCCCGGGTCGCCGAGGGCGCCGACCGCGCGTCCCTGGCCGAGGCCGACGACGCCCTGGCGCACCGGCTCTCGACCCTGCGCCTACTCAAGGACGCCTGGGAGGCCGAGCAGATGCAGCAGGCGGTCGACGCGACCCAGGTCGGTTTCGAGGCCGTCATCGCCGAGCTCGACGAGGCCGTCGCCAAGGGTCGCGGAGAACGGTGGGTCGAGGGCATCTTCGGCCTGTACGCCCGTCATTCCGGCAACGGCGTCGGCTACGACTCGATCTGCGCCAGCGGCGACCACGCCAACACCCTGCACTGGATCAAGAACACCGGCGATGTCAAGGAGGGCGACCTGCTGCTGCTCGACGCCGGTGTCGAGGTCGATTCGCTGTTCACCGCCGACATCACCCGCACCCTGCCCGTGAGTGGCACGTTCACCGAGGCCCAGCGCGAGATCTACGACGCGGTGTTCGAGGCGCAGGAGGCCGGTATCGCGGCGGCGAAGCCCGGCAACCGGTTCAGCGACATCCACGAGGCCGCGATCCGGGTGATCGCGCAGCACCTGCACCGGTGGGGCCTGTTGCCCGACGGAGTCTCGGTCGAGGACACCCTCGACAAGGAGACCGGGCAGTACCACCGCCGGTGGATGGTGCACGGCACGAGCCACCACCTGGGCATCGACGTGCACGACTGCGCGCTGGCCACCCGCGCCGAGTACATGGACGCGGTGCTCGAGCCGGGCATGGTGCTGACCGTCGAGCCGGGCCTGTACTTCAAGGCCGACGACCTGTTGGCGCCCGAGAAGTTCCGCGGCAACGGCGTGCGGATCGAGGACGACCTGCTCATCACGGCCGACGGCAACGTCAACCTCTCGCGGCACATCCCCCGGTCGGCCGACGAGGTCGAGGCGTGGATCGCGCAGATCCAGACGCGCTGAGCTCCGCGAACCTCAGGCCGCGAGCGCGTCAGCGTTCGAAGACGTCCAGGGAGACGGCGTGGGTCACGGCCGGGTCGCCCACGGCCTGCGCCGCCCCACCGAGGATCGAGCCGAGCAGCTCGCGCGGTGCCGGGTAGTCGGCCGACAGGGCGCGGTTGTACTCCGTGTGGGCCTCGAGGGAAGCGACCGCGTCCTCGAACGTCGCCGAGACGTCGACGTAGTGGGTACCGGTCGGGCTCGGGGAGATCGCCAAGGTGGTCACCTTCCACGGGTGCAGACCCTCCTGCGCCACCAGTTCCTCGAAGATCCACCGGTTGCCCGCGTCGGCGACGGCGTCGACGGTCGCCTGCCCGACCGCACGGTGATCCGCCTGGTTGAGCTGGCCGCCGGCGTACCGGTCGCCGTAGAACGTGCCGACGACGAGATCGGGACGCACGCGACGGATCTCCCGGGCGATGTCACGGCGCAGCGGCAGACCGTACTCGATGGCGCCGTCGCGGTGGGTGCCGAAGTGCACGTCGGTGACGCCGACGACCGCGGCGGAGGCGAGTTCCTCCTCCTCGCGGATCGGGCCCGCCTCGGCGGGCGGCAGGGGGTCGATCCCCGCCTCCCCGCGGGTCAGCAGGAAGTACGTGACCTTCGTGCCGGCCTGGGTCCACCGGGCCACGGCCGCGCTGAGTCCGTACTCGATGTCGTCCGGGTGGGCGACGACACACAGCACCGAGGAGAAGCGCGACTCGTCCAGTGGCTCAGGCACCGGCGTTGCCACCGTGCTCGGCGTCCCACTTCGCCTGGGCCTCGGCCTGGGCGCGACGCACCTGCTCCTGCGCGACCGTGAGGGCGTCGGTGGCGCCGAGCAGTTCCCGGGCCCGCTGCACGTGCTTGTGCTCGGTGAGCACCTCGTACTTCGTCGCGATGACCGACGTGATCGAGGTGAAGTCACGGTCGCGCGAGCTCATCTGGTAGCCGACCAAGGCCCAGACCAGACCGAAGATCGCACCGAAGAGGAGCGTCGTCAGGAACACCGACCACGCCGACCCGCCCTCGAGGATGAGCATGACCAGACCGACGAACGAACCGATCCACAGACCGGAGAGCAGGCCCCCCATCGCGACCCGCCCCAAGGTGAGGCGGCCGGTGACCCGCTCGATCTGCTTGAGGTCGGTGCCGACGATCATGACGTCCTGCACGGGGAATTCGTTGTCCGAGAGGTGGTCGACCATCTTCTGCGCCTCGGCGTAGGTGTCGAAGACCCCCAGCGATTGGGGGAAGTCGAGTTTGAGGATGGCGGCCCGCGCCGCGGCCAGGTTCGGCTGAGTGCTCATACCGACCATCCTGTCACCCCGGACGCCGGGCGTGCCCCGTTGCCCGCTGCATTGGTCGACACACGCGGGTCGACACACGACAGGGTGGGCACGTCCGAATCCGGAAACGTGCCCACCCTGTCGTGGTGGTGCGGTGTGAACTCAGCCCTTGAGCTTGTAGTCCTCGAGCAGGCGGCGGCCGATGATCATCTTCTGGATCTCGGCGGTGCCCTCACCGATGAGCAGCATCGGAGCCTCGCGGTAGAGGCGCTCGATCTCGTACTCCTTCGAGTAGCCGTAGCCACCGTGGATGCGGAACGACTGCTCGACGACATCGGCGCAGTACTCCGCGGCGAGGTACTTGGCCATGCCGGCCTCGAGGTCGTTGCGCGCGCCGGAGTCCTTGAGCTTGGCGGCCTTGACCATCATCTGGTGGGCGGCCTCGACCTTGGTGCCCATGTCGGCCAGGCGGAAGAGGATGCCCTGGTGCTGGGCGATCTTCTTGCCGAAGGTCTCACGCTGCTGGGCGTAGGCGACGCCGAGCTCGAAGGCGCGACGGGAGACGCCACAGGCGCGGGCGGCGACGTTGACGCGGCCGACCTCGACGCCGTCCATCATCTGGTAGAAGCCCTTGCCGGGCTCGCCACCGAGGATCTGCGCGGAGGTCGTTGTGTAGTTGTCGAAGACGAGCTCGGTCGTGTCGACGCCCTTGTAGCCCATCTTCTCGATCTTGCCCGGCACGGTGAGGCCCGGCGCGGTCTCGCCGAAACCGGACTCCTTCTCGACGAGGAACGTCGTCAGGTTGGCGTGCGCCCGGTCGGCGCCGAGGTCGGTCTTGACCAGCACGGCGACGAGGTTGGCCGAACCACCGTTGGTCAGCCACATCTTCTGGCCGTTGATGGTCCACTCCTCGCCCTCGCCCTTGACGGCCTTGGTCGAGATGCCCGCCACGTCGGAGCCGAGTGCGGGCTCGGACATCGAGAAGGCGCCACGGATCTCGCCGGTGGCCATCTTCGGCAGGTACTTCTGCTTCTGCTCCTCGGTGCCGTGGTGCAGCAGCATGTACGCCACGATGAAGTGGGTGTTGATGATGCCGGAGACGGACATCCAGCCGCGCGCGATCTCCTCGACGCAGAGCGCGTAGGTGAGCAGGGACTCGCCCAGACCGCCGTACTCCTCGGGGATCATCAGGCCGAAGATCCCCATCTCCTTCATCTGGTCGACGATCGCCTGCGGGTACTCATCCTTGCGCTCCAGTTCCTGGGCGGTCGGGATGATCTGCTCCTCGACGAAGGAGCGAACCAGCTTGAGCAGCTCCTGCTGCTCCTCGGTCAGACCGTCGGTCGTTTGAAGTCGGGACATGCGGTTTCGCCACCTCAGGGGGTCGGGAACGGGAGCCGTCGACAGTATCGCGCGTCCGAGGCCTGCAGGGGAGTCCGTCTCAGGTGAATCGCATCACCCACGATGCGCCCACGTGGCGGCCAGGGTGGCCCGGGACGCCTCGATGGTGTCCCGCGGCCCCTCGACGACGACGCGGTCGCCCTCCCAACGGGCGCGGGACGACCCGCAGACCCACCAGCCGTCGGCCTCGGCCGGTTCGCGGTACTCCTCGAGCAGGCCGCGCAGATCGGCCAGCAGGTAGGTGGGGCGGCGGTGGGGCGCCGCGGCTGCCGCGTCGGCCACGGTGTGGACGCCGGTCAGCACGAGCGCCGACTCCATCCCCGTGGCGTGGGCGCCCTCGATGTCGGTCTCGAGTCGGTCGCCGACCGCGAGCGTCTGTGCGGGAGTGATGCCCAGCCTGGTCGCCGCGAGGGCGTACATCGGGGGGTGCGGTTTGCCGACGACGATCGGATCGCGGTCCACGGCCAGACGCAGGGCGGCCACGAGTGCTCCGTTGCCGGGCGCCTGGCCGCGATCCGTGGGCAGGGTGGCGTCGTCGTTGGTGGCGACCCACACCGCTCCGTGCTCGATCGCGTAGGCGGCCTCGGCGAGATGGGTCGCGTTGACCAGCGGCCCGTACCCCTGCAGCACTCCGGAGATCTCGGTCTCCGAGCGGGAGCCCGGTTCGACGGCGACGAGGTCGGCCGAGGCCAGCGCCTGGGAAACACCGACGCCGCCGACGGCCATGACCAGCGCGCCTGCCGGAAGGTGGTCGCGCAGGGCCGCGGCACCGGTGATGGACGAGTTGAGGACCATCTGGGCCGTGAGGTGGATGCCGAGGTCCTGTAGGTGGGCGGCCACCTCCTCCGGCGGGCGGGAGGCGTTGTTGGTCGCGTAGACGACCGGGATGGGCAGGGAGTTCAGTGCCTCAACAGCGCCGTCGACCGCCACGGGACCGCGGTAGACGACACCGTCGAGGTCGCAGACGATCCCGGCGTACCGGTCGATCAGGGCGGTCACGGCGTGGTCGGGTCGCTGCCGCCGAGCGGATCGCCCGGCTCGATGGTTCCGTCGAGAATGGCGTCCACCTCGGCCTCGATGTCGTCGTCGACATCAAGGTCGGCGTCGTCCAGGTCGTCGTCGTCGTCCAGGTCGTCGTCGTCGTCCAGGTCGTCGTCGTCGTCCAGGTCGTCGTCGTCGTCCAGGTCGTCGTCGTCGATCACGTCATCAGCGTCGGCATCGCCAGTGTCGGCAGAGTCAGTGTCTGCGCCGGCGTCCGCCTCGTCCGGGGCGAGCACATCACCATCACTGGCCTCATCGAACTCCGCCTCACTGAAGACCTCACCGCCGAAGTCGACGGAGATGCCGTCGATCTCGTCGAGTCGTTCGGAGGCGTCGGTTTCGAGTTCGTGATCATGCTCTGCGGCCTTGGCGAACCATTCCCGCGCCTCGTCAACTCGACCCAACTCCAACAGCGTGTCGGCGTAGGCGTAGTACAAGCGCGACGACCACGGCTTGACGGGCCCATGAAGCGCGCCCACATCCAAGGTCAGAAGCGCCGCCTCGGTCTGGCCAAGGTCCCGACGGATACCCGAGGTCACGATGAGGAGCTCGACCTGCTCGGCCGCCCGCAGCGTTTGGGCGTCGGGACTCTGAGCCAGTTCCAGCGCTCGCTCGGGCCGCCCGAGACCGCGCTCGCAGTCGACCATCAACGGCAGGAGGTGGGACGAACCGCTCAGACGGCGGACCGTGCGGAACTCCTTGAGGGCCTGACCGAAGTCCCCAGCGCGGTAGTAGACCATGCCCAGCGCCTCGTGCGCTGCGGGGACACGACCGGCCCGTCGGGCGGCGGTCTCGGCGTGGGCCAAGGCGCCCTTGATGTCGTCCGCCTCGAGGAGCGCCGCGACCATGACGAGGTGTTTGGCCACGCCCTCCGCATTCTCCACACTCAACGTGCGCAGCTGCTGCCAGACCGTGCGGTCCAGTTCCTTGCCGGTCACCTCCGCCGGGATGGACGGCTCGGGACGACGCCCCTCCTTGGGCACGAGCCGCGGACCGGCGGGGGTGTCACCGCGGCCCGCACCAGCGCGGGCCGGCCGGCCACCACCCTCGGGGCGTCCTGCGCCG
>NZ_BCRE01000037.1 GCF_001552435.1 Kribbia dieselivorans NBRC 106261 | reverse complement strand
GCCGAAAGGCGTTTCCCCGCGATCTGCGCCTGGATCCGGTCCAGGTCCGCGATGTACCGCTGCGCCTCCACCTCCGACCCGAACTGCTCCGGCACGACGACCTGACCGATCGCCTCTCCGGCAACGGCCAACCAGTTGCGGTCGACAGGCACACCAGACACAGCCACACCGGACGCGGGCACACCAACCATCGACGCGACCCCGGCCGGAGCCGGGCGCGTCGAACCTGGGTGCATCGCTGTCGTGGACATGCCCCAAAGTTTATAAGAACATACGTCCTATTTGAAAGCGAACTTTAGGTTAACAACAGTGGGCGACTTTGTGAAATGCGACGACCGGACCTCGCATTCCAGAAACCCTGCACTCCGTGCAGTGTCGATACCTCGGCCGCAAAGATCGGCGCTTCACCCACCCGTCGCCAGCGAGTGCCGCTGCTGATATCCCGTGTGCAGGTCCGTGATGATGACCTCGATCATGCCGTGCGGATCGATGACGTACTTCTCCTCGATCTCGGGCCAGTTCTCGCGACGGACCACGGTCAACCCCGACAGATCCCGCCCGTCCTGCAGTTCGGGAGCGAACGGGAACCGAATGTCCGCGAAGGGAGCGATGTCACCACGAGGCTGGCCCTCATCATCGACCGAGGTGTACTCGACGAACCGGAAGTACCCGACGTTGTGCGCTGCCCAGTACCGCCGCGTGACGGTCACCGACTCGGTGGACGACACCGTCTGATCCGGCCGCAGGATCGGGTCGAAGTTCAACGTCGATCCGCCATCCCCCTCGCGGAACACGCCGAAGGCCCGCGACAGTCGGTCCGTGAGCGAGTAGCCGGCCTCGGTGTCGGCGACGATCGCGAGTCCGATGGCCGTCGATGCCGCCGGGTAGGGGGAGCGGTGCACCCGCCGCCCGAAGGTCTCCCGCAGCATGCGCGGCACGAGCGGCAACCCGCTCGCCCCGCCCACGAGATAGATCCCCGCGACCTCGGTCAGATCCGGCCCGCCCGAGTCCAGCGCGCCCACCACCGGACTCATGGCGTCGACCGTCCGCTGCACGAGCGGAATCGCCGCCTCGTAGAAGTCGTCGAGCAGCACGGTCACCTCGTCTCCGGCCACCTCCAACACGAGCCGTTTCGACTGCGGGTAGAGATGCTCCTTGGCCGCCCGGCTCAACTGCACCAGGGCCTGCCACTCATCGGTCGACAGCGAGTCACGCGAGCGCCCAGCCGCGGTCAACGCACAGTCGGCCAGGATCACGTCGAAGTCATCGCCGCCGACATCGTTGAGCCCGACGGTGCCGAGCACCTCGTGCGCGGTGCCGTCCACCTTGACCAAGGTGGTGTCGAACGTGCCTCCGCCCAGGTCGTACACGACCACCCGGGTGCGCTTCGAGGTGATCGTGCGCCCCTGACGATGCGAGTACTCGAACCCCGCGGCCGACGGCTCGTTGACCATGCCCGTGATCTCGAACCCCGCTGACCGAAACGCCTCCAGGGTGAGGAATCGCTGAGCTCCGTAGGCATGCGCCGGCACCGCGATCACCGCGTCGATCGACTCTCCCGCGCCGATTCGCTCGCTGATGCTGGAACGATGCGTCAGCGCCTGACGCAGTCCGAGGCAGAACGAGGTGACGACCTCAAGCACGTTGAACTCGGCATCGCCGACGCGGATCGTCGACCCGGTGTTGACGTCGGCGTCGGCCAGGGCACGCTTGAAGGAGCGCAGCACGGGCAGACCCTCCTCGCCGGCACGCTGGGCCTCCCACCCGTGGATGAGTCGCCCGTCACGCACCGCGACGACGGAGGGCAGATGATCCTGCATCTCGTCATCGGTGTCGAGGAAGGTCACCACGGGGTAGTTGCCGCGGTCGACGGCAGCGACGATCGTCCGCGTGGTCCCGAGGTCAATACCGAGGTGCATGTCTCGACCCTAACGAGCCCAGCGCCCCACGGCATCCGAGTGTCACGACGGCGCAGGTCAGGCGGGCGGAGCGGCGTGTTTGACCCGCAGGTGACCGAACGTCCAGACCTTGTTGACGACGAAGTTGATCGGCATCGTCAGCACGATGGTCAGGAGTTGTGCCCAGTACTCGCGCGAGCGCAGCCCCGAGTTCTCGTTGAAGTAGGGATCGGGAAGGAAGAAGGCCGATCCGGGGTGCGTCAGCAGCACCTGGATCCACATGCCCAGGAAGGCCGAGACCGCGCCGATGGTGAAGAACGGCCAGAACGAGGCCCACCATGACTTGTGGTGTTGGCTGCGGAAGGTCCATGACCGGTTGAGTTGGTAGTTCCACGTATTCGCCACGAGGAACGCCACGATCCACACGAGGTTGCGGTAGCGGAACCAGAAGTCCGTGCCCGGAATCGCGAAGATCCGTTCGGCCGCGTTGATCGTGCCGCCGTTGAGCTTGTGCATGATGATCGCCACGATCATGTTGACGACCACACCTGATCCACCGACGATCCCGAACATCAGGAATTGCCGCAGGTTGCGGCGGTGTCGCCCGGTCAGCCGGGGTGTGGAGGTGGTTGGCACGAGGAGCCATGTTACCGAGTCAACTGGGAAGATCCTGCAGGGCGCACGCGACGGCGATCCGTCATCGTGCGTGGTCAGCGCCGGGACAGCCGCACCATCACCTCGTGGTGATCCGTCTGCGGGAACATGTCGAACAACCGGGCCTCGACGGGGGAGAGAGCCGGCATGGCGGCGAGGTCGCGCGCCAGGGATTCGACGTTGCAACTGGAGTAGATGAGCTCGGGAACGTCCGACTCGTTCAACCACGCCGCGAGGTCGCCACCGATGCCGCGCCGGGGTGGGTTGACGACGACGAGATCCGGAGTCTCGTGCAGGTCGCGAGCGTAGGCGGTCGCGTCGGCCGTGACGAACTCAACGTCGGTGGCCGTGGACAGATCGGCGGCGCTGCGACGAGCCCCGTCGACGGCATCGGGAGAGGTCTCGACTCCCGTCACCCGCTGCGCTCCGGCCCGTGCCAGATGCAGCGCGAACCCGCCCACACCGCAATAGAGATCCAAGGCGGAGCGCGGTGCGGTCGCCGTGGCCCAGGCCGTCGCCTGGTCGTACAGGCCCTGCGCGATCGCCGTGTTGGTCTGGAAGAAGCTGCGTGGACCCAGATGCAGGGTGACGTCGTCCAGGCGTACCGGTAGCGTCGTCGCGCGCGTGAGCACGATCTCCTCGGCGCCCTCGATGACCGCCTTGTGCTCGGGCTGGAGGTTGACCGAGACGACTTCCAACCCCGGGATCTCCCTCTGCAGCGCGACGACATGGCGCTCGATCCGGTCGAGTTGCTGGCGGGAGCGCAGGACGAACCGCACCATGGTCCGGCCGTCCGGTGCCCCGGTCACGAGCACGTGCTTGAGCTCACCGCGCGCCTTGGGCACGTTGTACGGCAGCAACCGCAGATCGGCGATGAAGTCCTCGAGGACCTCGAACGTCGCGCTCACCTGGGGGACATACAACCCGCACTGCTGCAGGTCGACCCCTGCTCCGCGATCATCGAGAATCCCCAGCGTCGGATCGCCGACGGCGCCGGCGACGACAAGCTTGGCGCGATTGCGGAACCCCGACTCCGGGCCGGTCATGGGCTCGGCCCAGGTCAGCCGAGGTGCGACGGCGGCCAGTGCCGTGGACACGCGATCCTGCTTGTCCGTCACCTGTGTCGGGTAGGGCACGCCCATGAGCCGACACGACCGGCACCGGCCGTCGTCGTAGTAGTCACACTGCACCGCCCAAGGCTACGCGGTGCCGGGGGATCAGTTGGCGGCGTCGTCCTTGGGCGCGGCGTCGGCCTCTCCGGAGGCGTCCGACTTCGGCTCGCCGTCGAGGTGCTCGACCTCGAGACGGACCTTCGTCACGAGCGCAGCCAGCGCACCGACCGCGGCCAGCAGCGGAGCGGCCAGCGCCACGAGCGCCCCACCGGTGACGCCGACCGACATCGGCACCGTGAGCAACTCCTTGCCCTCGTTGGTCTTGATGTGGACGACCTTGTTGCCGCCTTCGGCGTACAACTCCTTGATCTTGTTGACCAGCTGGTCGCCGGCCACCTCGATCTGCTCGACGAACTTCTTGCCCTTCTCCTGCATGGACTCGGTCACGAGGCCCTCCTACGGGTGTTGACGGGTCTGGATGTCGGAAATCGTTCCGGTCGAACCGAACAACTCGAGCCTAGGCGCTCCCACCGACAACCGCGTCCGGTATGACCCCGAGGGGACCCGGATCTGTGCTGCGGCTCACGTGACGACGGCAAAACGTTTGCGTCTGCACCCCTCCGTTCAGCCCCGCACCACCCAACGTTCAACTTCCCTTCACGCAGCGTCACCATCCCCGCGACCGACTCGTCAATATCGTCGGGAGACGTGAACCTCCACACCAGCCTCCGACTGTCCGCCTCCCTCCTTGCCGCCACCACCCTCGCGGCCTCCGCTGTCGTCCCGGCCGTCGCCGGCGTCAACAACCCGAACAACAACAACACCCAGCCGGCCGCCGTGCTGCCGCAGAAGACCCACTTCGACCTCCAGGCCCACCGCGGCGGTCTGGGCATGACGACCGAGGAGACCCCGCAGGGGTTCGCCAAGGCCCTCGAGCTCGGGGTGACCACCCTTGAGCTCGACACGCAGGTCACCAAGGACGGCGCCGTCGTCGTCACGCACGACCGTCAGGTCAGCGCCCAGAAGTGCGCCGACACCGCTCCGGTGACCGCAGGCGACCCGATGTACCCGTACGTCGGCAAGTTCATCAAGGACCTCACCCTCGCCCAGGTCAAGACGATGAACTGCGGCTTCCAGCAGCTGCCCGGCCACCCGCAGCAGGAGGTCATCAGCGGGGTGAAGATGGCCGAGCTCAAGGATGTCTTCGCGGTCGTCAAGGCGCACGACGCCAAGCAGGTGAAGATGAACATCGAGACCAAGGTCGAGGCCGGAGCCCCGCACCAGACGGCTCCGCGCGAGCTGTTCGTCTCCCGCGTGTACGAGGAGATCGCCAAGGCCGGCATGGACCGTCAGGTCACGATCCAGTCCTTCGACTGGGGCTCGCTGAAGTACATGCACGAGATCGCTCCGCACCTGCCCCTGGTCGCGCTGACGAACTACGACTTCCTGCAGGTTGGCAAGCCGGGTGCCTCGCCGTGGCTCGGCGGTATCGACGCCGACGACTTCGGCGGCGACTTCGTGCGCGCGGCCGCCTCGATCGAGGGCGTCACCGCGCTCTCGCCGAACTACGGCTTCCCGCAGAGCGGCAAGGTCACCGACCCCGGCTTCCGTTTCTACCCCGACGCAAAGATGATCGCCGACGCTCACGCGCGCGGCCTCAAGGTCATCCCGTGGACCGTCGACGACCCGGCCACCATCGAGGCGCTCATCGACATGGGTGTCGACGGTGTCATCACCGACTACCCCAACACCGTGCGCGACATCATGGCGGAGCGCGGTATGCGTCTGCCGAAGGCCTACCCCGCCCGCTGATCTCCTGACAGGCCAGGAGGCCGCCACCCTCACGGGGTGGCGGCCTCCTGCACGTTGGCGGGCGACTCAGCGAGCCGCGATCTCCTCCAACGTCGCGATCGGATCGCCGTTGCTCGGGGTCACGACGACGCGACGGTCGAGCCGGTACTCACCGCCGGCCGGGATCTCGGTCGGCACCTGGGACATGATCCAGTTGCCGTTGCCGTACCCGGTGAACTCTCCGGCACCCTGCGCATACACCAGGCCGTAGACCTGGCCGTCGTTGCCGGTGGCACCAATCCAACGACCGGTGGGCGCGTACGGGGCGGGGGAGTCGTACCCGGTGGTGATCACCGGGTGGCCGGAGACGAGGCTGCGCTGGCCGGAGCCGTCGTGGTCCATGGCGTCACCGACCCACACCTTGGCCGCGCTCGAGCCGGAGTTCCGGAAGACCGAACTGACCGAGACCCACGGGCGGTCCGGTTCGACGAGGTACTCGGTGGTCACCGTGATGTCCGGGTTCTCGGTGGACGCGCCGGTGACACGCACCACGGCGCGGTCGGCGCTCTTCTCGGCGACCTCGACCTTGGTGGACTTCACCTGCAGTTGCTGCCAGGCCTCGGTGCCGGTCGGCTGGGTGGCGGTGACGTAGGGCAGGTTGACCCAATCGATCTGGTCGTCCTTGCCCCGCGCGGCGAAGTCCCGAATCTTGCCGACCGTCGAGTTGTTCAGCTGGCTGTCGTTGCTGCCGGCCGAAACGGACATGGCGAGGCGGTTGTTCTGCAGCACGAGGTCCGAGGTGGTGCCCTCGACGAGCGAGCCGGACAACTGCGCTCCGATGCCGGCATCGACGGCGACCGGGTCCAGGGTCAGGTTCGCCGTGACCGGCTTGTCGGTGACGCTCACCTTGGCCGTCGCCGTGGCGTAGCCGAGCGCGGCCGTGCGGATCGTGTACTCACCGGCCGGGACGGGCAGGACGTAGGAGCCATCCGAGACGGTGTACGCCTCCGCCACCACCTTGTTGTCGGCGTCGAGTGCCTCCACCCGCTGCGCGGCCAGGGTTGTGCCCGTGTCAGACGCCTTGACGGAGCCTCGCACGACCGGCTTGGGGGTGGCGGCCGGGTCCAACGACGGGATCAGGGCGGCCCAGTTGGCGATCTGGCTGGTCACGTTCCCCGCCGAGGGGTAGTCGGTGATGTGGTACCAGGTGATGGTCCGGGTGCCACCGGCCTTGACCGAGGCGTCGAAGTGCGCGCCGAAGATGTAGCCCTCGGCCGTGACGGCGGCAGGTTCGTCATCGGCCCAGGCGATGCCGTGGGCCGGCTGACCGTTCTGCGAACTGGCACCGTCATAGACGTAATTGGCCGTCCAACCCGAGGTCTTCAGGCCCGGGTTCGTGCCACTGACGCCCGGAATCCGCGCCACGTCCTGCGAACTGTCGGGGTCGAGCACGTAGCTGAAGTACCCGCCGAAGTCGGCCTGGCCGGTGTTGCGAACCTCCAACTGCATCTTGACGATCGGTGAGTCCGGCAGAGTCTCGTAACTGACCTTGGTCTTGAGATCGGCATCGATCTGAGCTTGGCCGGCGGCCACCACCCGGGGCCCCTGCGCACTGATGTCACCGAGGGTCAGCCACTCCCCGGGGCGGTTCCACCCGGTCCGGGGCTTCTGTGTGCTGAGAACCATCTCGCTCCAGTCGAGCGTCTCCATCGCCGTGGAGTCGGTCAGGCCGATGTCGGCCAACCAGCCAGGCTGGAAGGTACCGGGCTCGTTGTTGGCGCCGATGCGGCTGACGATGTTCGCGCGAACGCGGTCGTTCATGACGAACGCGTGCTCGTCCCCGGCGACGACGTCGGGGCGACCGCTGCCGTTGCCGTAGTCCGGCGCGACCGTGGTCAGACCGGCCACCGGCTTCGTGACCTTGGTCAGTGACAGGTTGACCGTGGTTTGACCGGTCTGGCCGATGGTCACCTGCTGCTCGCTGTGCTCCGTCGGCAGGTAGCCGCGCTTGGCCACGCTGACGGTGTAGGTACCCGGTTGTGCAGCGATCGTGAATGAGCCGTCGGCGACGGTCGTGGTGGATCCGACGGTGCCGGACTCGTCACGCAACGTCACGGTGATGCCGTCGGCCGGCGCTCCGCTCTCGGAATCGGTGACGACCCCATGCACGCTGCCCCACTTCTGGGCAGCCTGACCGCCGGGGGCGTAGGCGTAGAGGTTGCCGTCGTACGACCCGGCGACGACGGAGTTGCCGCTGACCGCGGGCCCGGCACTGACCCAGGCACCGATCTCGTGCTGCCACAGCGGCTGGCCGGTGCGCTTGTCCAGGGCGTAGAAGTTGCCATTGTTCGACCCGACGAACAGGGACTCCCCGGCGACCGCGGGGGAGGAGTGCACGCCACCCATGTCGAGCTTGCCGGGCAGCTTGCGGTCCCAGATCACGGCACCGGTGCGGGCGTCGAGCGCGGTGACGGCACCGCTGGGGAAGCCCATGTAGACGATGTCGCCGTCGATGGCCGGAGCCGCCGGGGTGGCGCCACCGTTGACCAGCGACGGGTGCGGGCTCTGGAAGCGCCACAGCTCCTTGCCCGTGTCGGCGTCACGGGCGATGATCCGGTTGTTGGACCCGATGAAGACCCGGCCGTTGGCCGCGGAGGGGATACCGTCCTGCCACCCACCGAGGGCCTCCTGACCCTGCCAGAGCCGCTTGCCGGTCTCGAGGTCGTAGGCCAGGACCCGGTCGGCGGTCTGGCTGCCGACGAAGACCTTGCCATCGGAGACGGCCGGGGTGCCGTCGGCCATGGTGGCGCCGGACATGGGCGATTCCCAGACGACCTTGCCGGTCTCGGCATCGACCGCGGAGAGCAGACCTTGGCTGCCCTTGCCGTGGCGCGACTGGTAGGGCCACAACACCTTGCCCTCGGCGTACGTCACGCCGTAGTAGCCGTAGGCCCGCTGGTTGTACGGCTCCGGCGCGTCCTCCGGGGCGAGCTTCCAGAGCTCGTCGCCGGTGGCGGTGTCGAGCGCGTAGAGCTTGCCGCGCAGGGTCGAGGCGAAGACCTTGCCGTCGGCGACGGCGATCGAGCCGTGCACCGAGGTCGGCATCCGGTGGGTCCACAGCTCACGACCGGAGGAAAGCTCGATCGCGCTCACGGCGGAGTTGCCGTCGCCGTTCTCGTCCCGGGTGGCGGCGTACACCACTCCGTCGACGATGACCGGGGACCCGGTCAGGAAGACGCCCTTGGTGTTGTACGTCCACGCCAGGCGCTGGCCAGCGTCGATTGCGTTGGGGCTGACACCGGCGTGGCTCGCCGAGCCGTGGTGCTGTGCCCAGTTGGCGCCGGCCTTCGGCGCGACGACCTCGTCGGTGGTCACGGTGAAGGTCGACGAAGTGCTCCAGCTGCGGCCGGCCGCATCGGTGGCCTCGACCTCGACGGTGTGCTTGCCCGGCCCCACCCAGGTGCCCGACTTGGGCGGGTTGGGGTTGTTCTTGAACTGTAGGTGACCGCGCCAGGTGTACTCGTTCCCGGTGGAGTCCATGTTGAACCACTGCTTGCCGTCCACGCGGTAGCGCAGCTTCACGGCCGGGTCGGAGGTGTCGTAGGCGTTGACCTGTAGACCAGGGAAGCCCCCGACCGGGATCCTCGAACCGTTGGCCGGTGAGGTGACGACGAGCTCCTGCTCGTGACCGTAGATCCGGAACGGGTTGGTGAACTCGGCTCCCGACATGTGGACGTAGCGGAAGCCTCGCGGCGCGTTGTCGATGGTGTACGAGCTCGACACGGTCTGGATGTGCTTGGCCGAGGGTGCGAAAACGCTCTGGTTCTCGGTGTCGTTGCTGTGCTCGTGACCGACGAGGATCAGTTGGACGCCGTACTTCTCCAGCAGGGGTCCGAATCGGTCGTAGGCGTTGCCGGAGCCGAACGGCACGTTCATCGGCTGGTGCATGAGGAGCACGAGCTCCTTGTCACCGACGTTCTGGGCAAGATCCTGCTCGGCCCAGGCGTACTGCTCGTCGAAGGGGGCAGCGCCGTTGTTCTCGAGCACGATGAAGTGGCGGTTGCCGTAGTCGAACGAGTACCACTCCGGCCCGACGTGGCGGCGGTAGTTGTCGATGCGAGCGGCGTACGAACTGCCGCTGGAGTATTCGTGGTTGCCCACGGCCGGCCAGATCGGCAACTTCGACTTCGCCGTCCCCGCCTTGTAGCGGTTGAACTCGGCGTCGGTGGCGTTGTTGGTGAGGTCACCGCTGATCTGGATGAACCCGAGGTCCTTGGTCGTGGAGTTGATCTCCTCGATCTGCTGCGGCAGTTGCGCGTTGACGTGCGGGTCCGCGATGTTGCCGAACGAGAACTGGTCGCGGGTGGACTTGGCGTCCTTGGTCAGCGCGAAGTCCGCGGTCGGGGTGGCGTCGGCGGACAGTTCTCCGAGCGTGCGGTAGAAGCGCGCGGTCTTGAACTCGTCGGTGCCCACCGACCAGCCGGATGGCTGGGAGATGAAGACCTGGTCGGTGATCCGCCGATCGGTGCGCGTTTCGAGGGTGTAGCGGCCGTCGGCGTCCGTGCGCACGATCTGCACACCATCGGAGACGGCCACGTCGGCGATACCGGGCTCACCGGCATCCTGGCGGTCGTTGCCGTTGCGGTCGTCGTAGACCGCGCCGCTCACCATCGCGGTGGGCGGATCGATGGCCTCGGCGACCACGGTCGTCAGCGGGCCGGCGACGACGCCGCCGGCGAGCATGGTGAAGGTGCCGTAGAAGGCGAGTCGTAAACGCCGGTTCCACCGCTGGGTTGGCTGGGGGGCGGGGTGCATCAGTGGTGCTCCTTGTGGGATGGGTGTTCCTTGTGCACAAGGGCTGGCATGCGATGACCAGCCCTTGGGTCGGTGGGGTCAGGCGATGGGCGCGGTCAGGTGCTCGGCGAACCAGAGCAGACCGACCGCGGCCACGAGGCAGGTCACGGTGACCGTGGCGAGGGCGGACCAGCGCGGCGGGAAGCGCCGCAGCAGCACGACGATCGGCACCGCCACGGCGAGAAGGAGCAGTTGCGCGGCTTCGATCCCGAGCGTGAAGCTGAACAACGAACCCAAGAAGTGCCACGACGCTCCGCCATCGACCCGCAGGGCCCCGGCGAAGGCGAGCCCGTGGAGCAGACCGAAGGCGGCCACGCTCCACAAGCGGTGGCGGGATTGGTTCATCAGCCCGTCGAGGGCCACAAACGCGACCGACAGGACGATCAGCGGCTCGACAATGGAGGGTGGTAGCCAGACCCAGTCCATGGCCGCCGCCAGGAGCGCGAGCGCGTGGGCCGCGGTGAACACGACGACGTTCTCACCGAGGGCGCGTAGTGTCCGCGCGCCGATGGCCAGCGCGAGGATGAACAGGATGTGGTCGAGTCCGCCGAGCAGGTAGGTGAAGCCGAGCTGGGCGAACTGCCACGCCGAGGCCAGCCAACTGCGCTGGCCGGTGGAGAAGCTCGTGTGACCGCGATCGAGGACGACCCGTTCGGTCCTCCCGGTGTCGTTGAGCGCGTGGTCGACGATGTTGGTGTGGCCGTCGATGACGCCCTCCTCGAAGCGGAAGACCGAGTACTCGACGGTGTACGACGCGGGGGTGGCCGTGGGGCAGCGGTAGGTGAGATCGATCTCAGCGAAAGGGAGCTTCTCGCGCCGTGTCATGGCCAGGCCGTTGAGCGACGCGTCGCAGGCGACGCCATCGGCGCGCACGACCACGCGTTCGTCGAGGTAGGCATGCAACTGTTCTCGAGCACCGGTCAGGGCCGTGGTCCTGACGCGGTTGTCCGAGGTCGTCAATGCCTCGTCATCGAGACCGACGGCCTTGGCCAGCGTGACGTAGGGCAGTTCAAGCAGGTAGTCGACGACGTTGCCGCGGTGCGTGAGCGTCGAGTAGCCCGTCGAGTCCCGCACGTGCGCGTGGGCCGAGGAACCAGGACCGAGCACCCCGGCGATGGCCAGGAGAGCCACGACGAGGACACGCACCACAACACGCACGACAGACACATTCCGATCAGCAGGTTCGGGGGGACCTGTGGATGCTCGCGGTTCTCCCGGTCGGCACGCCAGTGCCAGAGCCCACTTGTCTCTCAGGGTTCTTCGGCTGGGCATCCAGCGTTCACGGACATGTCAACAGCGCAGAGCCCCGCTGCGGTGGGCGCTGGGTGTAGTGAGCGCGGCGCCAGTCCTCGGGGCGCAGATCGCGCAACCCCGCCATACCCAGATCCGGCGCGTACGCTCGAAGGACCACGTGCACCACGTCGGCAGCCACCCGGCCGCGCGCGGGGCGCACGACCTCGCAGTGAAGAAGGCTCACCATGAGCACCGGGACCTACCTCCTCATCACGCTGATCGTCCTGCTGCTGATCGTGGCAGCGCTCTCGATCCGCATCGTCAAGCAATACGAGCGGGGTGTGGTCTTCCGACTCGGCAGGGTCATCGGCGCCCGCGAGCCCGGATTGCGGTTCATCATCCCGATCGTCGACGTCATGCATCACGTGTCCCTGCGAGTGGTCACCCTGCCGATCCAGTCGCAGGGGATCATCACGCGCGACAACGTCAGCGTCGACGTCTCGGCGGTGGCGTACTTCCGCGTCGTCGACGCGATCAAGTCGCTGGTGGCGATCGAGAACGTGCATGCCGCGATCAACCAGATCGCCCAAACGACGCTCCGCAAGGTCGTCGGCCAGCACACCCTCGACGAGACGCTCTCGGAGACCGACCGGATCAACCTCGACATCCGGCAGATCCTCGACATCACGACCATCGAATGGGGCGTCGAGGTCACCCTCGTCGAGCTCAAGGACATCCAACTGCCCGACTCGATGAAGCGCGCGATGGCCAAGCAGGCCGAGGCCGAACGGGAGAAGCGGGCCAAGATCATCAACGCCGAGGGAGAGTCGTTGGCCGCGGCCGCGCTCGGAGACGCCTCGGACACGATGATGGCCCACCCGCTGGCCCTGCAGTTGCGCAACCTGCAGAGCCTGGTCGAGATCGGCGTGGACCGGAACACCACCGTGGTCTTCCCCTCGCCGATCATGACGACGATCTCGGAGCTCGGTGAGTTCATCTCGCACGAGGCGGCCGCGTCGGCGGCATCGAACGGAGCGGCGAATGGTCACCGGTGAGTTCACCGTCGTCCCCGGCAACGAGGCCTCCTGGGAGCACCTCCAGACGGTGTTCGGCACGCGCGGCGACGCGCACCGCTGCCAATGTCAGTGGTTCAAGGTCCGGGACAAGGACTTCGCCTCACTGGACCAGCCTGAGCTGGCGGCGCGACTGCGCGAGCAGGTCGGCAGTGGCCGGCCG
>NZ_BCRE01000036.1 GCF_001552435.1 Kribbia dieselivorans NBRC 106261 | reverse complement strand
GTGAGCCGGGCCCTGCTCGCCGGCGCCGTCGCCCATGCCCGGGCCGCCGGAGCCACCGCGATCGAGGGCTACCCGATGTCCTCGGACAACGCCATCCTCGGCGAGTACTTCGTCGGGTTCGAGCAGACCTTCCTCGATGCCGGGTTCCACGTCGTGACGCGGCCGACGAAGCGGCGGAGCGTCGTGCGCCTGGACTTCTGAGCGTCAGGGACCCGAGCGGGCCGGGTGCGCGGCGCCCGTCGCGGGGGAGTCGTCGACCATCTCGTGTCGCACCGCATAGGTCACGCGCAACCGCTCCTGCTGCTGGTTGGTGAACGCCACGCCGCGCTGCCGGCGCCACTCCACGAGCCGCTCCGACCGGTCGAGCGCGCGGTTCGCCAGGCCCACCGGCCGCCCGAGCAGCCCCACCAGCGGCCCGATCGGCGAGGCGGGGACGCCGAGGTCGTCGCACAGGTCGTTGCCCATGAACAGCCGCTCAAGTCCGTGCACCACCGTCGGGGACCACCGTTTCACCGGCCCGAGGATGAGCGACACCTCGGGCTCGAGGAACTCTGCGTTGATCCCGCGCACCAGGGCGCGGCAGAACTCCTCCATCGGTGGCCGCGTCATCAGGTGCAACTCCTCGAGGACCTCCTGATCACGCTGATCGGCGGGCAACAGGTCCGGCGCGACGCCGAGCAGGTACCCGAGATAGCGCCACCGTGCGTAGAAGCCGTCGGCGACCTCGTGCGCCCGGAACGAGACTCCGATGCGTGCCAGCGCTCGCAACAACACCAGGCAGAACTCATCGATCGTGTACGCGAGATGCGCCTGCGAGATCGGTTCGCCCCAGGCGTCGCGATCCCACTCCGGAGCGTCGCGCAGATGCTGCCGTACGAACGCGTGGATCATCCGTACCCGGACCGTCCGCTCGAAACCGACGGAGAAGCGTTCGAGGCCGCCGATCGACGAGACCGATCGCAACCACGTGCCGACCTCGATGGTGCGCATCCCCGCGCTTTCGATGTAGCGCCCGGTCATCTCCAGCGGGCGTGACGCGGTCGGGTTGGCATACCCGGTCAGCAGCGACGCGGCACCGAGCACGATGCCCATCTCGCGGCTGTACCGGGCGATGTCGCGCACGCCCAGGTCGATGGCCGCGAGATCCACCCACGGCGGCACGGAGTCGAGTTCGGCGAAGAGGGCGATCAGAGCATCCGGGGCATCGGGTACGGCCTCGATCCCCTCGGCCAGCGCCAGACGCAGCAGCCGCATGTAGCGTCCCCGCCCGAGGCGCACGGCCTCCTGCGCGCAGGCGTCCGCCAACGGATCTCCGACCCACATGCCGTCCAGGTACGCGCGCCCGAGCCGTGGGTGCCGCGCCACCGCCGCCTCGATGTGGCGCACCGAGGTCGGAGGAGTGGCGGGTGCGACGCTCGGGCTCATTCCACGACAGTAGGCGCGGGCGGTACCTCATCGCCAGGGCCCGCCGGAGCGCCGTACCCGCCGCCTCCCGGCGTCTCGACGACGAACACGTCACCCGGCGACATCGTCACGGACGCGATGTGGCCGAGTTCCTCGACCCTCCCATCGGCGCGTTCGACGTGGTTGGCCCCCAGCGCGCCGGGCGAGCCGCCGGCCAGACCGAACGCCGGCACCGTGCGCCCATTGCTGAGGATGCTCGCGGTCATCGTTTCCAGAAACCGCACCCGTCGCGTGCCGCCGTCGCCGCCGTGCCACCGCCCGGCCCCACCCGACCCGCGGCGAATGGCGTACTCGTCCAGCCGCACCGGGTACCGGAACTCCAACACCTCCGGATCGGTCAGCCGCGAGTTCGTCATGTGCGTCTGCACCACCGATGTCCCGTCGAACCCCGGCCCTGCGCCCGAGCCGCCCGAGATCGTCTCGTAGTACTGATGCTCCGCATTCCCGAAGGTGAGGTTGTTGACCGTGCACTGCGCCGCCGCCATCGTGCCGAGCAGTCCGTACAGCGCATTCGTGATGCAGCTGGAGGTCTCGACGTTGCCGGCGACGACCGCGGCCGGGTACGTCGGCGCCAACATCGATCCCTCGAGGATCCGCACCTCCAGCGGCTTCAAACACCCGGCGTTGAGGGGGATGTCGTCATCGACGAGGGTACGGAACACGTACAGCACAGCGGCCATGCAGACGGCCGTCGGGGCGTTGAAGTTGTTCGGGAGTTGTGCGCTCGTCCCGGTGAAGTCGATCACCGCGCTCCGGTCGTTGGGGTCGACGCTGATGGCGACCGTGATCTGCGCGCCGTTGTCGAGCGGCAGCGTGAAAGTGCCGTCGGCCAACGTCGAGATGGCGCGCCGTACGGATTCCTCCGCGTTGTCCTGCACATGCTGCATGTAGGCCGCCACGACGTCGTGACCGAACTCGTCGACCATCGCCCGCACCTCGGCGACGCCCTTCTCGTTGGCCGCGACCTGGGCCCGTAGATCGGCGAGGTTCTGCTGCGGATTGCGCGCCGGGTACGGGCCGGACGTCAGCATCTCGACGATCTCGGCCTCCCGGAACCGCCCACCTTCGATGAGGACGACGTTGTCGAACTGGATGCCCTCCTCGTCGATGTGGGTGGAGAACGGTGGCATCGACCCCGGCGTGAGCCCCCCGAGATCGGCGTGATGTCCGCGGGAGGCGACGTAGAACGACGGCTCCTCCTGACCGGGCAGATACACCGGGGTGACGACCGTCAGATCGGGCAGGTGCGTGCCACCGTGGTACGGATCGTTGACGAGATAGACGTCGCCGGGGCGCATGCGGTCGGCATTGCGGGCGACTACCGACTTGATCGACTCGCTCATGGAGCCTAGGTGCACGGGGATGTGCGGAGCGTTCGCGATGAGGTCACCGTGCCCGTCGAACAGGGCGCAGGAGAAGTCGAGGCGCTCCTTGATGTTGACCGAGTAGGCGGTCTGGCGCAGTTGTTCGCCCATCTGCTCGGCGATGTTCATGAAGAGGTTGTTGAAGACCTCCAACATGATCGGATCGACGTTCGCCCCGATCGCGCGTCGCGTCACGGGCGCCTCGACCCGGTCCAGGACGAGGTGGCCCAATGCGGTGACACGGGCGCGCCAGCCGGGGGCGACGAACGTCGTCGCGTTGGCCTCGGCGATCAGCGCCGGGCCCTCAATGGTGTGACCGGGGGAGGCATCCTCGCGGTGGACCAACGGCGCCGTCCACCACGTCCGGTCGGCATACAACCGGATCGTCGTGGCGCTGGGGGCCGGCCCATCCGCGAGTTCGTCGGTGGCGGACTCGGTGAACGGTTGGTGTGACCCGATGGCCTCGACCGTGACCGATTCGACGACCAGCGCGCGATCGTGCATGAGGAACGCGAACCGCGCCAGGTAGGCGGTTTCGAACGACTCCCGCATCGCCTCCGGAGCGTCGTAGGGCACGACCAAGCCGGAGTCGGTGCCGGCGTAGCGCAGATGCACCCGTCGTTCGAGACGGATCGCGTCGGCGGCCACGCCCTGGTGGCGCAACGCCTCGGTGGTTTCGGTGGCCAACGCGTCGAGTCGATCACGCAGTGCCGGCGCGGCGTCGGCCAGGGGCAGTTCGATCGCGGCCTCGGCGATGACGTTCTGGTCGGCCAGTCCCATGCCGTACGCCGACAGGACGCCGGCGAGCGGGTGGACGAACACTCGCGTGATCCCCAGTGCGTCGGCGACCTGACACGCATGCTGACCGGCCGCGCCGCCGAAGCACTGCAGGACGTACTGGGTGACGTCGTGGCCGCGGGCGATGGAGATCTTCTTGATCGCGCCGGCCATGGCGCCGACGGCGATGTCGAGGCAGCCCTCGGCGACCTGTTCGGGGGTCTGGTCGGTACCGGTGGCCGCGGCGATGGTGGCGGCGAGGTCGGAGAACCGTGCCTGCACAGCGTCGGCGTCGAGCGACTCGTCGGCGTTGGGCCCGAAGATGCGCGGGAAATGGGCCGACTGGATCCGCCCGAGGAGCACGTTCGCGTCGGTGACGGCGAGGGGCCCGCCACGCCGGTAGCAGGCCGGCCCCGGATCGGCCCCGGCGCTGTGCGGCCCGACCCGCAACCGCGCTCCGTCGAACTCGATGACGGACCCGCCGCCGGCCGCGACGGTGTGGATGCTCATGATCGGCGTCTGCAGCCGAACCCCGGCGACCTGGGTCTCGAAGGCCCGCTCGTACTCGCCGGCGTAGTGCGTGACATCGGTGGAGGTCCCGCCCATGTCGAAACCGATGATCCGATTCGTGCCCAGGTCACCGCCGGCGATCTCGGCGGTGCGGACCATGCCGACCACCCCGCCGGCCGGGCCCGACAGGATCGCGTCCTTGCCCTGGAAGGCGTGGGCGTCGGCCAGGCCACCGCTGGACTGCATGAAGTAGAGCGGCACGCCGGGCATCTGCTCGGTCACCTGGTCGACATACCGACGCAGGATGGGGGAGAGGTAGGCATCGACCACGGTCGTGTCGCCGCGGCCGACGAGTTTCATCAGCGGGCTGACCTCGTGCGAGACGCTGACCTGGTCGAACCCCACCTGGCGGGCGATGGTCGCGGCCGCCTGCTCGTGGCGCGGGAAACGATACCCGTGCATGAAGACGATGGCCACGCTGTTCAGGCCGGTGGCATGCGCCGTGGTCAGGGCGGCACGCAGGTGCGCTTCATCGAGCGGCGTCACGATCTCGCCGTCGGCGCCGACCCGTTCGCGGCCCTCGATCACCTCGGAGTACAGCAACTCGGGCAACTCGATGCGCTGGGCGAAGATGTCGGGCCGGTCCTGATAGGCGATGCGCAGCGCGTCTCCGAAACCCTCGGTGATGACGAGCAGCGTCGGTTCGCCACGGCGCTCCAGAAGGGCGTTCGTGGCGACGGTGGTGCCCATCTTGACGCCGGCGACGAGGTCGGGCGTGATCGGTGCGTCGGGGGCCAGGTCCAGCAGCCGGCGGATCCCCTCCACCGGCGCGTCGCGGTACTGATCCGGGTTCTCGCTGAGAAGTTTGAGGGTCACCAGCGATCCGTCCGGGCGTCTGCCGACGACGTCGGTGAACGTGCCTCCGCGGTCGACCCAGAACTCCCAGCGTGGTGCCTCAACCATGGCCCGTGACCCTAGCGGGCCGGCGTACGACGCGGGTGAGGAGCGCGGTAACCGCGGTGATGACGAGGATCGTCCAGGCCGTGGTCCTCAGGGGGGCCGTCAGCGCATCGAAGACCACCGTGGCGAGGCCGGGCGGCAGATCGGGGCCGGGGTCGAGGTACACCGCGCGGATGATCGCCAGTGCGGCCACGATGATCGCCATCGCGGCGGCGACCCCGACGGCACACCACATCAACGTGCGGCGGCGCGTGGGGGAGAGGAGCACCGCGCCGACCAGCAGAGCGATGCTCGCCACAAGCAGCCAGACGGCCCAGACGTCGATGACGCGTGCCGAGGCCGCGATCATGCCCAGCACCGGGGAGTCGATGAGGACGAACGACGCCGACATACCCGGCAGCTCGGAGATCCGATTCGAGCCGGGGATACGCAACCTCTCGGTGGCCGCGGCAATCATCGGCCCCACCTCGACGGCCAAGGTGTCGCGATCGAGGGTCAGGCTAGAACCGTCACCGGAGACCGCCCCCAAGGCGGTGGCATGGGAGGTACGCACTCCGGCGCGCCAGACGGTCGCGAACTCGGGACGGGCGACGGCTGTGCCGATCTGGTCCTGCACCAGCGTTCGCACGCGCCCCAGTGCCGGGGCCTGGCCGATCGCCGCGTCGGTCATCCGCTCGGCGAGCCCCGCCTGAACGGCCGGATCGTCGATGAGGGGAGCCAGGATTGCGGTGTAGCGCTCGGTGTCGAGCAGGATGCGGTCGACCCACACGGCCGGCACGGCGACGAGCAGCATGACCCCGCCGACGAATCCGGCGACCCCCGAGGCGATCTGGCGGTATCTGCGCTCCACCCGTTCAGTGTGGCGCACTCGCAACGTGGCCGTTCAGATCGGGCGCGAGGCAGCGGCGGTGTCGGCAGGCGCCGAGTCAATGGCGGAAGCGCCGCGCATGGCCAGCGCATCCGCCTTGGTCATGGGGTCACCGGCCAGGTGGCGGAGGGCCAGGTCGATGGCTTCGGTCTTCGTTCGCAGACCGAACCGATGCATGATCGTGTCGACATAGTCGTTCTCGATCTTGATGTTCGTCCGACGGGACATACGCGAATGTTTTCACGTTCGGCTCATTTATGAGTCGGGTCAACTCGAGGGGACCTCGCGGACCTCCCTGCGCAACACGTGCTTGAGGATCTTGCCCGAAGGATTGCGGGGGATCTCGCGCAGGACGAGCTCGCGGGGCAGTTTGTAGTCCGAGACGTACTCGGCGGCGAAGCTCCGCACGTCTTCGAGCGTGACCGTGGCACCGGGCGTGGGCGTGACGACGGCGATGATCGTCTCGCCGAACGTCTCGTCCGGGCGGCTGACGATCGCGACGTCGGCGATGTCGGGGTGACCGGCCAAGGCACTCTCGACCTCGACCGAGTAGACGTTGCGGCCACCGGTGATGATCATGTCCTTGATCCGGTCCACGATCGTCATGTACCCATCGGCGTCGCGCACGGCGACGTCACCGCTGTGGAGCCACCCATCGCGAATCGTCTCGGCGGTGGCCTCGGGTTGGTTCCAATAGCCCTTCATCAGCGTTTCGCTGCGGTAGATGATCTCGCCGGCCTGGCCGTCGGCGACGTCGTTGCCCTCGGGGTCGACGATGCGCACCTCGCAGTTCGGGATGGGCCAGCGGCCGGTCGCGTCCGGGCGGGCGCGCACCTCGTCGGGGGCGCTGTAGATGCCGGTGGGGCCACCTTCGGTCTGACCGCACAGCTGGATGAAGTCGACGTTGGGGAGCGTGGTCGTCAGCTTCGCCGCTGCCGCCGGCGGCATCGGCGCGGCACCGAAGAAGCCGATGCGCCAAGCGGAGAAGTCGCGATCGGCCAGGTCGGGCAGGTTGAGCATCAACTGATACATCGTCGGGACGCCCAGGAAGATCGAGATCTTGTGCTTCTCGATGGTGTCGGCGACGGTGACCGGATCGAAGGCCGGGAGGATCACGTGGGTCGCGCCCATCGAGATTCCGTTCAGGCAGAACAGCACCAATTGGGCGCAGTGATAGAGCGGCGCGACGTGGAGGTGGCGGTCGAAGCGGGTCAGACCCAGCGTCCCCATGGAGTGGCCCACCCACAGGATGCGGTGGTGGTCGAACAGGGCGCCCTTGGCCAGTCCGGTCGTGCCGGAGGTGTAGAGGATCATGCAGTTGTCGTCCTCGGCGACGTCGATGCCGGGGTCATCGGTCGACTGCTCGGACGCCGACGCGGTCACGTTCGCGTTCGGTCCTCCGTCGTACAGATCGAGCACCTGCACCTGCTGCGGCAGGGGGTCGAGCTCGGCGAGGCCATCCACGGCCGGCTGCATGCCGGGACCGAGCAGGAGGACAGTGGCGCCCGAGTCGGCCAACAGGTGACGCAGCTCGCGTGAGGTCGCGCGGGGGTTGAGCGGGACGAACAGGGCGCCGAGGCGGAAGGTCGCGTACATCGCCAGGACGAACGAGTCCGAGTTGCCCGACATCACTGCGACGCGATCGCCCTTCGTGACACCGAGCGAGGTGACCACGTGCGCGTACTGGTTGACCTCCGCGTTCAGTTCGGCGTAGGTGCGTTCGCGCTCCTGGAAGATCAGGGCGGTCTGGTTTGGGTACGACGCGGCGCTGCGAGCGAGCTGTCCGGCGAGTGTTGCCATGGGTGCGGCCTCTTTCTGGATCGACGTTGATCGGATTGAGTGGCTGTGCGTGGGTGGATCGGAGGAATCAGGCGGGACGTTGTGGGGGAGTGACGGCCGTGACCGGCAGGTCGCGTTCGGCGGCGAGCTGCTCCCACTCGGCGGAGCGTCGTGTGGCCAGGCTGGCCGCGATCTCGTCGCGGGTCGTGCCCAGCCACGTGTTGACGCCGGCTGCGAAGTGCGGCTCGAGGGCGCCCAGGGCCACGTGCCCGTCCGCCGTGGCGTAGATGTCGTACGTCGGCAGCGCGCCGCCAAGGGGAGCGCCCGCACCCATGAGCCCGTGGCGCACGGCCGCGCCGGCGAAGTGGGCGGCGTCGGCGAGGGCGACGCGGTGTCGCCCGCCGGGGTTGTCGGTGCCGCGCATCATCAGGGCCGCCAGCGCAGTGGAGACGGCGCGCTCGGCGCCGAGCATGTCGGCCACCGGGACCGTCGGCAGGTGCGGCGGG
>NZ_BCRE01000035.1 GCF_001552435.1 Kribbia dieselivorans NBRC 106261 | reverse complement strand
GGGTTGAGTGTGCCCTCGGCGGCCTGGTAGGTGAGGTCGTGTCCGGGAGCTACGACCTCGTCTCCGTCGTGTCCGACGATCTCGACGTGCGCCAAGCGGGGGTACTGCGCCTCGAGATTGTCCAGGCCCAGGCGGGCCAGTGCGGAGGGGCGTTGGGCCGTGACGAGGATGTCAGCGTCACGCAGCAGGTCGTCGAGGGCAGCGCGCTCGGTGGCGTCCTTGAGGTTGAGGGTCTGCACCTTGACCTGTGCGTGGAGCTCGTCGTACCAGGTCGGGGTGACGTGGGCGAGGGGGTCGCCGGTGGGCGGCTCGACCTTGGTCACGTCGGCACCGAGTTCGGCCAGACGGGCCACAGCGAGCGGGCCGGGAACGTTGATCGCGAGCGAAACCACGCGGATTCCGTGCAGGGGAGTGGGCGCTGACGCCATGCTGCGGTGCTCCGATCGACGATGGTCTTGCCGTACGAACGTACAGGACACCGACGGTCTGTACAAGCGAACAGCCACTTCTTCCGACCCGAGAAAACAGCCATGGCTATACCACTGGGTATAATCCGGGTATGTCCAAGGTCATGGTTTCACTGCCCGACGACCTGCTTGTCGAGGTGGATATGGAAGTCCGGCGGCGTGGCACCAGTCGCAGTGCCTTCCTTTCAACTGCCGCTCGACGCGAACTCGCGCGACGTCAGCCCGCGGCGGTCACCGCGGCGATCGAGCGATCGGAGCGTCGCTTTCGACAGGCGGGCCGGTTTGAATCGGCCGACCTGGTGCGCGCAGATCGGGACGGCCGTCCATGAGGGATCTCCTCGTGGATACATCCGTGCTGATCAAGTGGTTTCACTCCGAGGGGGAGGGGGAGGTTGCCGAGGCGCGTGCGATTCGGGACGCGCATGTCCGCGGCGACCTCGATGTGCACGTCCTCGATTTGGCGATGTACGAAGTCGGCAATGTCCTGATCCGTGGATTGGGTTGGAGCGCTGGTGACGTGGCTGATCAGCTGGATGACCTCGTCGCAATCGTGGGGACGCCCATGGCGATGCCGCCGGAGTGGTTCCGCGAGGCAGCTCTCCTGGCCGAACGGCACACGCTGTCGTTCTACGACGCCTGCTGGGCGGCAGCAGCGGTCACTTTGGGGGTTTCGCTCGTCACGGCAGATCGGCGGTTGACTGCCGCTGGGTTGGCCGAAACAGCCACTGCCACGACGACACGACTGAACTTGGAGTTGCCGGGCTGATCCAATGTCGAGGATTCGCTCTAGCATTCTGTCCATGATGGCGAGCGTCGACGACTTCGACGGGCTCTTGGAGACGATCGCTATCCTCAGCGATGTCGACGAGGTTCGCACCATCACCGAGGGGCGTGAGCAGCTGAGGTCGGGGGAGTCCTTCGACCTGACTGACGTCGAGCGTGACATGCGTAGCGCCGGACGCCTGTGACATTCACCGTTCGGCTGTCCGCTCAAGCCAAAGAGGCCTTGACTCACGAGCTGCCCGAATCGGTTGCTTCGTAGTGGCGAATCAGGACGCTGATCTGCAAACGTGGGCGCATGCCAGAACCGCTGACCTATGCAGACTCCATCGTCGTCGCCGCACCACGAGGCATTGTCTACTCCGCCATCTCCGACGTCACTCGGACCGGGGAGTGGTCGCCGGTGTGCCGGGAATGCTGGTGGGACGAAGGCGACGGCCCGTGGGTCGGCTCGTTCTTCACCGGCCGGAATGTCACGCCAACGCGCACGTGGGAAACGCGGTGCGAAGTCATTGTTGCGGACGTCGACGCAGCATTCGGCTGGTCGGTGGCGGGTGGCAATGTGCTCTGGACCTACCGACTCATGGATGTCCCGGGTGGCACCGAGCTGACTGAATCCTGGATCTTCACCGAGAAGGGCCAGACCTTCTTTCACGAGCGGTTCGGCGACGCCGCCGCGGACGAGATCGCCGCACGCGAGGCCGCCGCGCGGGAAGGTATCCCGGCGACGCTCGCGGCGATCAAGAAGGCGATCGAGGGGACACCGGCCTAGTGCCGTCTGTTGGTCCACTGGTGTTTACTTGACATAATGTACATTATCGGCGCTTAGCTAACGTGAGTCGAAACGGACGCGACAACCCGCCGGCTCAAACGCGAGCACCTCGCCGATTTCAAGCGGATCGTGCGCGAGAAGTTCGCCCCAGCGTGCGACGCTCCAGCGCACTCCCGGGATGCGTTAACAGACGTGCGGAGGCGTGGGCTTCATGTCGGAGTTCCTCCGTCAGTTGATCCGCGCCTTCATCGTCGGCGACGTGCCTGCCAGCGTGCCGCGCCCGGCCGGCACGGTGACCTGAAGCTTCCAGGTCTGGGCACCCGATATGGTGATGACCTTGCCGGGCACCTTGTACATACCGTTCGACTTCACCGTCGCCGTGCCCAACTTGGTTCGGCCGGTCGACGACGTCCGCCACAGCGTCACGGTGGCTCCGGACTTGCCCGGGGTGGCCTTGCCCACTGCGACCGGTCGTTCGCCCTTGCGCAACCGGTCGTCGAGCAGTTCACCGGTCACCTTGGCGGCGACGTCCACCCGTTTGATGGCCGATCTACTCGGGGCCGTTGAGCCGGTGGTCGGGAATCGCCATTGGTACTCGGCGATCGACGTCGGAACCAGCCTGATCGACGCCCGACCTTGGTCGTCGGCGGAGGTCGTGGCGTACTTCTTCCACGTGCCCCCGGCGGGGCGCCGCCACAGTTGGAGGCGTGCGCTCGTGGCCGGAACGGCAGGCTGCCCGACGTCGTACGTCACCGTGGCCACCGTGGACAGTGTCACGGATTGGCCCGAGGTCAACCGCGACCGACTTGCCGACAATGTCGTCGTGCTTGGTTGAGCGTCGAAGTCGTACTGGAATAGCGACCCGCCCAGCAGGAATGTCGCGATGTCCAAGTGGACCTTGGACGCGGCCGTACTCCCGCACCCCCAACTCAGAAAGCTGATCGTGAAGTTGTTCGTGGGGTAGGTCTTCTGAGCCGCTGCCAACGTTGTGGTACCCACCGGAGCCGTGAGGTCATTGTCGTTGTAGAGGTCGAAGGCCGTCGTGGCCGGGTCGGGTTGGACGTTCTGCCACCGGTTGGCGATCACGGTCGGGATCCACACCAAGCTCTGGTAGCCGCCCGCCTTCTGTATCTCGATCCGCAGTGCGAATCGAGATCCGGTCCGAGGGTAGATCGCGGCAGCAACCGCGGATAGATCGCCGAAGGCCCGGCCGGGGCCGCTAAAGGTCCCGCTGGGGCCGGTGACATTGTTCGGGCCCGCGTCCATCAGGAGCGAACCGGTGCCTGACGGGACTCCGGCAGGTCCAGGGCCAACGTGACTGAACGCCGAATGCTGGCTGGGGTCCGAGCAGTCCTGTGCCGTCTGCCCCCACCCCGACGGTGCGGTCGAGTACGTGACTTCGATTTGGTCTGCGGCCGCGGGAGAGACCCCGCCCACAGCGGTGATGAAAAGGGTGGAAAGGACAGCCAAGGAGCGACGCATGCGGGATACCCCCGGAGATGGTGGGCGGCGCGGACGGCTGATCATAGTGCCGCAGAAGCCGCGCTGGCTATCCCCCACTTTCCGCGTGTCGCTGTGCCTGCCACGGCACGCTGAGGGCATGCCCAGTCGCCTGTCGATCGCCTCCCGCAACTCGATGCTCTCCATCGCCTCGGAGAGTTCGATTCTCTCGATTGGCAGCGTCGGATCGGCGTTGTCCATCGGCAGCATCGGCTCATTCGGTTCGGTACTTTCCCTGGGATCGTCACTGTCCCTCGGGTCGGCGATGTCCTTTCTCAGCCTGGGGTCAGCGTTCTCGTCCGTGAGCACGGCATCGTTGTTTTCCGAGATGTCTACCCGTGCGCTCCGCGGAGAAGGTGAGCGCGGCCAACTCCACGGATGGCAGGTCCCGGTGGGCGTGGCCGGCACGATGCTGGCGAGCGGAGCGCTGTACGCGGCCCTACGTCGGCGGCGCCCCCCCCAGCCGATGAGTCGGTTCCCTTGGACTGTGGTTTCACTCGTAGTGGAAGCGCGCCTGCAGGATGATGAGGTCGTCGTCCTCGACGAGATAGACCAAGCGGTGCTCGTCGGTGATGCGGCGGGACCACGCCCCGCCGAACATGTGCCTCAGAGGTTCCGGCTTACCAATGCCGTCAGTCGGGTCCCGCAATGCATCGTTGATGAGTCGGTTGATGCGTTTGAGGACCTGCCGATCCGCCTGCAACCAATGGGTGTAGTCGGCCCAACCATGCGTGGTGAAGACCCGTCTCACTCGGTCAACTCGTGTTCCTGGCGGTCGCCGGACTTGGCCTGCTGGAGGCTCTCAAGGAGGCGTGTGGCGTTTGCGGGGACTCGCAACAGGTAGGCGGTTTCCTCCAGTGCGGCGAACTCCTCGGCGGAGATCAGGACGGCGTTGCCGCGCCGCGATGTGATCTCCACTGCGATGCGGTCATTGTTGACCTGTTCGATCAGCGGAAAGAGTTGCTTGCGCGCTTCGCTCGCGGTGACGGACATGACCCCTCCATTCGTAGTTGTACCACTTTACGGTACCAGTGGACCAGAATCGCGGCTACTGGCGCGCGGGGCGGGGTACACGACCCCGAGCGGGTGACGGCTCCCCCAGCGGTCACAGCGCCTCGATCACGACGCCATTCTCGGGAACCGCAAGTTCTCGAACGAGTGCCGGACCGTGGCGCGGCCACTCGCGGTACCCGGCAAACAGCAGTGGCATTCCCCTGGCTGCCGCCGCGTCGGCGCGATCGGCGACGTGCAGGTGCACGTGCGGTTGCGTCGAATTGCCGGAGTTGCCGCACTGCCCGATGACCTCACCGACGGTGACGTCCGAACCGACCTCGACCCTCACCGATCCGCGTTTGAGATGCACCAGCACGACGACGGTCTCGCGCCCGCGCAGACGGATCATCACGTGGTTGCCCGCCAGACCGGCCAGTCCCTGGCGCAGCCGACTCCGTTGCGTCAGCGCGTAGGACACCAGCGGCAACGGCGCGCGCCGACCCTCATGGTCCAGTTCACCGTCGTGCGCCGCCACCACGCGCCCACTGACCGGCGCAGTCACCGGAAGGCCGAACGCGTAGTACCGCTCGGGCGGCTCCGTGCCGAACGCCGTGCGCCAATCCCGCACCGGGGCGCTGCGACGCTGCTCGTCCACGGCCACGAAGTCGATGCCGTAGCTGATCCCGAACAGGTCCGTGCCGTGACTCGGCACCCGCGTCGCCGGACTCATCTGGGTGATCCACCGCCCGGTGAACGGCACCTCGAGCACGACCGACCTCTCGACCTGGTCTGGTGACATGACCACTCCCCCGCGCCGATCGGCGATCCGCGCTCAGCCCCCGACCGGGGTGAGTTCCGCGGCATCCGCCTCAGTCTCGCGCAGCGCACGTTCGACCGCCAGCGCCGCCTGTCGCGCGGCCCGGCTGGCCCCGATCGTGCTCGCCGAGGGCCCGTACCCGACGAGTTGCACGCGGTGGTCACGCACCGCGGTCGTGGCTCCCTGGACGTTCCCGTCGACCCGTTCGAGGGCGATCCCACCGTGGGGCGACGTCAGTCGCAGCGGAGCCAGATGGTCCACGGCCGCCCGAAACCCGGTCGCCCACAGAATGACGTCGACCGCCTCGAACGAGCCGTCGGCCCACCGCACCCCGCGCGGTTCGATGCGCTCGAACATCGGCCGACGCGCGTCGTAGGCACCCAACTCGGCCGCACCCTGCTCCTGCTCGCGCAGCGCCAGACCGGTCACGGTCACCACACTGGCCGGCGGCAGTCCCTGCACGACCCGCTCCTCGACCATCGTCACCGCCGCCAGACCAGCCTCGGGCGTGAAGTCGTCGTGGCGCCACACCGGCTCGCGGCGCGTCACCCAGGTCACGGGCGTGATGGGCGCGAGTTCGCCGATGAACTGCACCGCCGACGCTCCGCCACCGACGATCAACACGTGCCGGCCACGAAGGTACTCGGAACCCGGATACGTCGCGGTGTGGAACTGCTCGCCGGCGAAGGTGTCGATATCGGGGTAGAAGGGCACGAACGGCCGGGTCCACGTACCGGTCGCGTTGACGAGCGTGCGTGTGCGCCATTGCCGCTCCCCCGCGTGCACGACGAGCAGTTCGCCCTCCGACTCGACCCGATCGACTCGCACCGGCCGAAGCACGGGCACGTCATGGCGCGCCTCATAGGCCCCGAAGTACGCCGGCACGGCATCGTTGGCTCGCTTTCCGGAGCGCGGTGGCGCGGGTTCTCCCGGTAGGTCCGCCACGCCATGGACGTCCTGCATGGTCAGGGAGTCCCACCGGTGCTGCCACGCCCCACCGGGCTGCGGATTGGCGTCCAGCACGACATGCTCGATACCACGCTGGCTCAAGTGATGCGACGCGGCGAGCCCGGCCTGTCCGGCCCCGATGACCACGGATGAGTGAATCGACACACCTGCCCCAACGCCGATCCGCCCGGGGGTATGCCCGACGCTCAGGCCAGCGTCGGCGACACCGGGAGCCCTGTGGGGCCCTGGCGCTGCGGCCGAATCACCGGTAGGCATCGGCTCGATGCACGACCGCGACCGAGTTCAAAGGTCTCGGTCATGTTGGGCCAGCGCCCGTCGTCGGCCCATGGCCGCGGCCAGATCCTCCTTGGATTCACCCTCGCCTCGAGCCAGTTCGGCGTCGGAGGTCGCCAACTGTCGCACCGCTGCGTCGTCGGACAGGATGGCAATCGTCTCCTTGAGTGCCTCAAGGTCATCGGGTGACAGCAGGACAGCCGATGGGCGCCCGTGAACCGTGACCGTCACTCGGTCGTGCTGACGGTCAACACGGCTCACCAATGGGACAGGTGTGCTTTGACTTCCGTCAGGGCGAGAGTCTCGTTCATGGTCAGGTCAGCGCCTGCGACACCGGGAGCGCCGTGAGGCCATGGGCGGCCGCGACGGCCTCGTTCGTCACCGCTCCCCCATGGGTGTTCAGGCCCCGCGCCAGCGCGGTATCGGCCTGGAGCGCGGCGCGCCAGCCCTGGTTGGCCAGACGCACCGCGTACGGCAACGTCGAGTTCGTCAGCGCGTACGTCGACGTCGCGGGCACGGCTCCGGGCATGTTCGCCACACAGAAGAACGTCGTGTCGTGCACGCGGAACACTGGGTCGGTGAACGTCGTCGGGCGGGAGTCCTCGAAACACCCACCCTGGTCGACCGCGACGTCGACGAGCACCGCTCCGGGCTTCATCTGCGCGACCAGGTCGTTGGTCACGAGCTTGGGTGTGCGCGCCCCCGGGATCAACACCGAGCCGATGACGAGATCGGCCTGCAGCACCTCCTGGCGGATCGCCAGGCGGCTCGAGGCCAGCCCCTGCACCCGGCCCTCGAACCGCCACTGCGGCCCGCGGAGCTTCGACAGGTCCGTGTCGAGCACGGTCACGTGGGCGCCCATGCCCGCCGCGATGCCGGCCGCGTTCATCCCGGCAACCCCGGCACCGATGACGACGACCCGCGCCGACGCCACTCCCCCGACCCCGCCGAGCAGCACCCCCCGGCCGCCCTCACCCTTGGTCAGGTACCGCGCCCCGATCTGCGGCGCCAGGCAGCCGGCGATCTCCGACATCGGGTACAGCAATGGCAGCAGGCCGCTGGACAACTGCACCGTCTCGTACGCAATGGCCGTCACCTTGCGGGCAACGAGTTCCTCGGTCAGCGCCCGATCCGCGGCCAGATGCAGGTAGGTGAACAGCACCTGACCCTCGCGCAGCAGCGGGTACTCCGCAGGCGTGGGCTCCTTGACCTTGAGGACGAGATCGGCCGCCCACGCCTCATGCGCGTGCTCGACGATCTGCGCTCCGGCCTCGACATACTGGACATCGGAGATGGTCGAGCCCTCCCCCGCCCCACGCTGGATCAACACCTCATGTCCGTCGAGCACCAACTCGTGCACACCGACTGGCGTGATTGCCACGCGGTATTCGTGGTCTTTGACTTCCGTGGGGATTCCGATGCGCATGGACTCACCTTTCCAGACGGCGCGCAGGCATGGAGGCGCACCACGCGGACTGGTCGCGGATACGACGCCGCATACTGATCCCGTGCCCGACTCCCCCAGCGCTCGGCGTGCCGCCCACGCGGCCCAAAGCGTCGTCCGAGCCCACGGCGGCCGGCTGTGGCGCCTCCCCGGCACCCACCTCGCCGCGCCGACCCGACCGCGCTCCGACGCCTTCGGGCCGTGGCACTACTGGTGGCAGGCGCACTATCTCGACTGCCTCGTCGATGCGGGGTGGCGCGCCCTCCACACCCACGGAGCGACGATCACGCGAGACGTCGCCCACACGGCCGACGCGCTGCTGCGCACGATGTGGCTGCGCAACGGCCTGCGGTACGTCAATCCGTACTACGACGACATGGCCTGGCTCCTCCTGGCCACCGCACGGCTCGACGCGCTTCACCAGGCAATCGAGCACGTCTCCGATCGGCGAATCCGCACCGTCCGGTCGGTGCTCAACGCACAACTCGAATCGGCCCACACCGCCGACCACGGTGGTGGCCTGTGGTGGCACGCCGTACGGGACTTCAAGAACGTGCCCGCCACCGCACCGGCGGCCATCCACTTCGCCCGAACCGGCCAGAGCGAACGCGCCACCGAGCTGATCGAGTGGATGTACGCCCATCTTCAGGACCCGCAGACCGGCCTCTTCTTCGATGGGTTGCGAGAGCGCGACGGAGCGCAATACATCGAGCGCAACATCTACACGTACAACCAGGGCACGGTGCTCGGAGCGCTGCTCGCGCTGGGCCGATCCACCGACGTCACCCGGGCGGAGCAGCTGATCGCCGACATCGTCACCCACCTGACCGGAGCGGGGGCAACCCTGATCACGCACGGCTCCGGTGATCAAGGGTTGTTCACCGGGATCCTCGCCCGCTACCTGGCCTTGGCGGCCACCGATGAGCGGATCTCCGTGACGGCCAGATCGCAGGCGCGCGCGAGTGTTCTCGCCACGGCCGACGCGTTGTGGGCCGGTCGTGCGGCTCGGGGGCGGTGGTGGGTGTTCCCCGCCGACTCGGGGGCGACGGTGGGTGAGGCGTCCATCGCGCTGCCGATCGAACTGTCCACGCAACTGCAGGCGTGGATGACGCTCGAGGCGGCGCATCTGGTGACTGTGGACGCTCGGGTCGCCTGAAACCCCCAGTGTCCGTAGACTGCGCAATTGTGTCGCGGGAGTTTAATCACACCGACCCGCGCTCGAGGGGGAAATGATCGTGTCACGCTTCGTACACCGGCTCGCCGCGGGGCTGAGCGCCGCGGCGCTGGTCGTCGGCGGAGCGGTCGCCGGCACAGCCGTGGTGGCCTCGGCCCAGACCGCATCGCCACAGACCACCCTCACGACCGAGACGACGCCGGCGACCGGTCCCTCGGAGACGACCACCCCGACGACATCGGAGTCGTCGACGTCGTCCAGCACGACTCCTCCGAACACGACGACCCCCTCGACGTCGAAGCCGTCCACGACCAAGCCGACCACCCCGAGGTCATCGACGTCGAGCACGTCCCCCCGCACGACGGCCTCCTCGACCTCGCCCTCCTCCACCCCGCGGTCCACCAGCGCTTCGACGACGACCCCCCGCCCGGCCGTGACCATTCCCTCTGCGCCGGGCAGCTCGCCGACGACGGACCCGTTCACCTACACCCGTCCTACCCGCCCCAGCGAGCCCCCAGCCGCGCTGTCCGGCAGGACGCTGGCCGAGCAGGTCGCCCGCGCCGAGGAGCTGCGCCAGCAACTCCTCAACGTCGACCGCGACCTCGCGTTGGAACTCTCGAAGCTGCAGCGCCTGTCCAAGACGGCCAACCGCTCGCTGCAGGAGTTCGCCGACGCCAAGCGCAAGGAGCGCACGGCGACCCGTGAGGCCAGGGAGGCCAAGCGTGAGTTGAAGAAGTCGAAGCAGCGCCTCCAACGCAGCCGCGACGACCTGGCCCGCTGGGCGGCCGACGTCTACACCCATGGCGCGTACGCCGAGCAGCTCGCCTGGGTCGATGCGCTCTCCGTCGATCCCTCCGGCGTGACCAACCCGATGGGTGACCTGACGTTCCTGTCCGACTCCCGCGCCCGGGCCCTCGACCTGTGGCGTGAGGAGACCTCCACGCAGGCCGAAGCCAGCCGGCGCGCCGCCGACAAGCACCGTCAGGCCCAGAAGCACTACGCCCGCGCCGAGAAGGCCCGCAAGGACGCCACTGCCGTCATCACCGAGCAGCGGGCGGTCGTGGCAAAGATGCGCACCGAGAACGCGAAGGCGATCAAGGCGGCCGGACCGATCGTGTCGTCGCTGGTCGGCATGACCCACCCGGACGCCAAGTCGGCCCGCGCCGCTCTCGTCGCGGCGCTGAAGGAGTCCGGTGTCGATGCCGCTGACTTCGATGAGAAGGCGTGCTCCACCGACGAGACGGAGTACCCCAACGGTCAGATCCCGCCGCGCGCGCTGTGCCCGTTGATCGCCGGAAACGGCAACCTCGCCCGGCCCAGCGCCGCGGCGGCGTTCAACGCGATGAGCAAGGCCTACGCCAAGGAGACCGGGCATCTGCTGTGTGTCACCGACGGCTACCGCTCGTATGCGCAGCAGGTTGCGGTGAAGGCCTCACGCGGCTCCTGGGCAGCGACCCCCGGGCGCAGCAACCATGGCTTCGGCATCGCCGTCGACCTGTGCGGTGGCGTCAACGACTTCGGTCATCCGGCTCACCTGTGGATGCTCGCGAATGCTCCGCTTTACGGCTGGTACCACCCGGACTGGGCGGCCGCCGATGGCTCACTGCCCGAGCCGTGGCACTGGGAGTTCGCCGGTTGAGAGCCGGGCGTGCCCCAGCACATGACCGGCCGCTGCGCGACCCAAGCTTGCCCCAAGGTGATCTACGTCACACTTGGTGTTTCAGGCGTCAACCATTTGGGTTACCGACGCGTCGGGAACATTGACGGCGCTCACGCCGTTGACCTAGAGCCGGATCGAGAGATCGATCCACGATTGATGCAGAAGTGGGGGGACCCTGAGATGGCAGAGCGAACTCTTCGCGGCACTCGCATGGTGACGTTCTCGCTCGAGACGACCGACAACGTCGTGCCGAGCGACCGTCAGATGACGACCTACGTGTGCCCGCAGGGTCACCGGACGGAACTTCCGTTCTCGGTGGAGGCCGACATCCCGCCGACGTGGGAGTGCCGCTGCGGTGCCGAGGGCAAGCTTCTCGACGGCCCCGAGCCCGAGCAGAAGCCGGCCAAGCACGTCCGCACTCACTGGGACATGCTCCTGGAACGACGCTCCATCCCCGAGTTGGAGGAGTTGCTCGAGGAGCGGCTCCAGTTGCTCCGCGAATCGCGCGGTGAGAAGACCCGCCGCAGCGCCTGAGAGGCAACGGCGGGATCACGTGAGGGAGGCTCGAACCCAACGGTTCGAGCCTCCCTCACGTATGTCCATGCTCATGTCCGAGGCTCACAGGATCTCGCCCTCGATGATGTCGTCGGCCGCGGAACCCCCGCCCGAGGCACCCCGCCCACCGGGTGCTCCGGTTGGCCCCGACGACCCGGGCGGGCCGAAGGGCGGCTCATTGGCGGAGCGCGGTCCGGCGGGCCCGACCGGTCCGACGACCATGACGTGCTTGACGAGATAGGCGCCCAGGGAACGTCGCACCAGGGCTCGCACCGGAGGCACAAGCAGCAGCGCCCCGATGACGTCGCCGACGAAGCCCGGGACGAAGAAGAGGACGCCGGCCAGGACGATGAGGGCGCCATCGGCCATGTCCGTGCCCGGAGAGCTCTGGGTGTAGGCCTCCTGGCTCATGCGGCGCACGGTGCGCGAGCCCTGCCGAGCGATGATCCACACGCCGAGCAGGGCCATGAAGATCAGGAGCAGCGCGGTCCTCGCGAAGCCGATCGACTGCGCCACGAGCACGATGACGACGACGTCGGCCAACTCGGCCAGAAGGATCGCTCCCAGCACCCACCGCGGCAGCGGTCGGCGCCCCAGCGACGTTGCTGATTCCGGTCGGGTCATGTTGCGTTCAACGCAGCGAGTGCCAGGGACGTTCCCGGGTGAACAGGGACTTCACCTGCCCCGCGCGCTTCTCCACGCCCCACTGACCCACCTTGATCATGGCCTCGCGGACGATGTCCCCGCTCATCTTGGAGTCTCCGATCTCACGCTCGACGAAGGAGATCGGCACCTCGACGACCTTGAGGCCGCGCTCGATGCAGCGTCGAGTGAGATCGACCTGGAAGCAGTAGCCGGCCGACTCGACGCTCTCGAGGTCGAGGGCGCGCAGTGTCTCGGCGCGGTAGACGCGGTACCCGGCGGTGCAGTCCTGCACGTCGATCCCGAGCATCAGGCGCGTATACAGCGATCCGCCTCGGCTGATGACCTGACGCATCGGCGGCCAGTTGACGGTCTCGCCGCCGGCGACCCACCGCGACCCGATGACGGCATCGGCGTCCTTGGCCGCCTCGAGCATTGCGGGTAGGTGTTCGGGGCGATGCGAGCCGTCGGCGTCCATCTCGACGACCGCGTCGTAGCCGTGCTCGAGAGCCCACGCGAACCCGGCGAGGTAGGCCGCGCCGAGCCCCTGCTTGCCGGGTCGGTGCATGACCTGGACCTTCGGGTCGGCGGCTGCCAGCGCGTCGGCCACCTCGCCCGTCCCGTCCGGGGAGTTGTCCTCGAGCACGAGGATGTCCAGATCGGGAGTGACCTCACGGACCCGGCGGACGATCAACGGCAGGTTCTCCCGCTCGTTGTACGTCGGGATGAGCACGACGACCCGGTTGAGCGGGGGTCGAGTGCTGGCGGTGTTCTCGGTCACGCGTGGTCCTTCGGATCGGGCAAGGCGGCATTCTGCACAACGTTAACGGTCCGCCGCGTGATTCCGCTCCACGCCACGAGCACGATCAACCCGATCACGGCGAGGATCTCGGGCAGCGAGCCGAGCCGGTCGGAGATCGTCGTGCCCGTGCGCGCGACCGGGGTGTCGGTGATCTGGGCCGCGGTGAACAGATCCGTCGGAGCGGACATCGTCGAGCCGTCCGGAGCGATGAACCCGCTCACTCCGACGGTCGAGACGTGGGCCACGGCCCGACCGTGCTCGATCGCCCGGATCCGGGAGATGGCGAACTGCTGCGTCGACTCGGCCGAGAACCCGAACGTGGCGTTGTTCGTCTGGACGACGAGGATCGACCGATCGCCGCCCGCCTCGGCCAGCGCATCACGCATGAGCCCGTCGTAGGCCACCTCGAAGCAGATCGTGGGCACCGCCTTCCACGGAGTCGCAGTCCCCTCCCCCAGAGAGAACGCGGCCGGTGCCTGACCCGCCGCGAAGCCGCCCTCGCGCACGAGGTCCACCTTGTCGCTGAAGTGGCGGAAGAAGTCGCGGTACGGGATGTACTCGGCGAACGGCACCGGGTGTTGCTTCGTGTACCGCTCCACCGGACCGCCACCGGGGCGGTACAGCAGGCTGGCGTTGCTCACCTGCGGCTCGGGTTCGTTGAGGATCGCCCCGACGAGCACCGGGGCGCCCGCGGCCTCGACGGCGCGCTGAACCTGCGCCGCGGCGTCACCATTGCGGAACGGATCGATGTCCGAGGCGTTCTCCGGCCAGATGACCACGTCCGGGCGGACGCCCGCCGAACGATTCTCCGCGGCGGCGAGGATCGTCCCCTCGACGTGGTTGTCGAGCACCTGGCGCCGCTCCGCGTTGAAGTCCAGACCCGGCTTCGGGACGTTGCCCTGCACGAGCGTGACCGGCACCTCGCTGCCGTCGGTCGGGATCGGGACGGCCACCACCGCCAGGGCGACGGCCCCGGTGGCCGCGAGCGACGGCACCCACCGCCGCCGGTTCAACACCCCGCCCGGAGCGACGATGAGCCAGTAGAGCGCCACACCCAGGACCGCGACGCCGAAGGTGATGCCCGGCGCTCCGGCCAGCGCGGCCAACCGCGCCAGCGGGGTGTCGGCCTGGCCGAACGCCAACCGCGCCCACGGGAATCCGCCGAACGGGGTCGTGCCGCGCGCGAGTTCCTGAACCACCCAACCCAAGGGCACGGCGCCCAGCGCCACCAGGGGTCGACCGGCCGCCAGCAGCGGCCGTTGGATGAACGCGATGACGCCACACATCACCGCCACGTACAGGGCCTCAAGGGTGGCCAGGGCGAACCACGGCAGCTTGCCGACGAAGATCCCCGACCAGGACAGGACCGGGGTGAAGTAGGCCAGACCGCCGACGAGCCCGAGCCCGAGGGCCGTGCGGGCCCGCGTGCCCAGCACGGCGGCGGTCAGCAGTGCCACGCCGACCGGGGCGAGCGCGGCGACGTTGTGGTCCGGGAACGACAGCCACAGGCACAGCCCCCCGACGAGCGCGAGCGCGTACCGACCCGGCAGCGGGAGGTCCTGCCCGAGGATGGTGCGCGCGGGGGCGGCCGCCGAGGCCGGATCGAGCGGGGTGCTGAGGGTGGTCACAGGGTCAACGTTAGCCGCGCCAGCGGCGAGCGCCGATCCGTCAGCTCCAGGGCGCGCCGGAGTCGTCGAATTCGTAGTGCTTCGGCGCCTCGACCGCGAACCGTCGCTCGAGCAGCGCGCGCAACGCGTCGTCGGCTCGGACCGCCTCGATCGCCGCGTCGGCGTGACCGGGTGTGTTGCCGGCCCCGATGATCATCCGCACGTTCGCCGCCAGGGCCTCGGCGCCCCGGGCCGCCGCCTGGAAGTCGGTGTCGGCCGGGGCGTACACGACAGTGCCGCCCTGCTCGGTCACGAGAATCGCGGACTGCGTCGCCGTGCCGGTGTCGTCGCAGTCGACGGTGATCTGGGCCGGCCCCCCGGCGTGGATGACGCGGGTGAGCAGATCCATCGACGGCGCCTGATCGGCGACGATCACCTCGTCGGCGAGTCCGGCCGCGCGCAACGCGTCGGCCGCGCCGGCGTCCTGGGTCACGGCGATCCGCTTGGCGGACTGGCCGGCCAGGGCGAGGGTCAGGGACCCGGAGGTCTTCTCCGCGCCCAGGACGCACACCACCGGGGTCGCGCCGGTCTCGACGGCCTCGGCGATCAACTGGGCGACGATCGCCGGCGCCTCGGAGGTGCGCATGACCTGCACAGCGAAACGCAGATCGAGGTCGGTGGGGCGGCGGGCCACGTCCGACCGGGCAAAGAGGATCGCCGTCGCACCGGTGGTCGGGATGAACTCGGACAGTCCGTCCCACTGGGCCAGGCCATCGGTCAGGGTCAGCGGGGTGACGGCCAGCGACGTCACCGAGATGATGTCGTCGCCGACGGACAGGCCCAGCGGAGACTGCGAGCCCACCTCGGCGACCGTGCCGGTGAACTTGCCGCCGTCACCGCTGATGGGCGACTGCAGCTTGCCGTGCGTGGCCACGATGTCCAGGACCGCCCCGCGCAGGGCCGGCACGTCCAGGGCCCCGGCCTCATCGGTGTTGGCCATCCGCAGTTGGCGGTAGAACGGTCCGTGCAGGCTCAGCCCGTCGACGTCGACGCGCACCTCGTCCGGCCAGATCTCGTGGCGGGTGTCCAGCGATCGAGCGCGGTACGGCAGCACCCCCGGCCCGGCGTCGAGCACCCGGTGCAGCCCCACGGGAGAGGAGGGGATGGTCGACATGGGCGTTGGCGAATCGGTCATGGTCCGGGCTCTTCCTCATCCTGTCGCGCGTGTGTTTCCATCCTTCCACTCGCCCGGCCCCGTCGCGCAGCCGCCCCGGCCCCGCGCGCCCTACGCTGGGCGCATGGCATCGACGAGCCCGACCCTCCTGCTGATCGACACCGCAAGCCTGTACTTCCGGGCCTTCCACGGTGTCCCGGACCGTCGTTCCAGCCCGGGGGCGCCGCCGAACAATGCCCTGCGCGGCTTCCTGGACATGGTGGCCACCCTGATCGGTCGCTACCGTCCCACGCACTTCGTGGCCTGCTGGGACGATGACTGGCGCCCGCAGTTCCGGGTCGACGCGATCCCGTCCTACAAGGCCCACCGTCTCGTCGCCGGCAGCACCCACACCGAGGAGACGCCCGAGGCGCTGCTGCCGCAGGTTCCGGTCATCGCGGAGGCGATCGAGGCGCTCGGGCTGCTGCGGGTCGGAGCGGCCGGCTACGAGGCCGACGACGTCATCGGCTCGTACGTGGCGCAGCGGGGGCGCACCAGCGGCCTGCACGCCAACACCCCCACGTTGGTGGTCACCGGCGACCGCGACCTCTTCCAGCTGGTCGACGACGAGGGTGGGGTCCGGATCGTCTACACCGCCCGGGGCGGGGTGCGCGACCCCGACGTCATCACACAGGCCGTCCTGACCGAGAAGTACGGTGTGCGCAGCGGTGCGGCCTACGCCGACATGGCCGTGCTGCGCGGCGACCCGAGCGACGGCCTCCCCGGCGTGCCCGGCATCGGTGAGAAGACGGCCGCGAAGCTCCTTGCCGCCCACGGGTCGTTGGGGGCGATCCGAGCGGCCGCGGGCGACGGCACGATCGGCGGAGCGCAGCGCGGCCGGATCCTCGAGGCCGCGGACTACCTCGATGTCGCGCCCATGGTCGTCCGGGTCGCCCCGGACGCACCGCTGCCCGAAGTCGAACCGGCCCTGCCGCGCGAGCCGACCGACCCGGACACGCTGGCTCGAATCGGTGACGCATTCGGCGTCGAGGCGTCGGTGGCCCGCGTCGTCAGCGCGCTCGGTGACGGGAACGGTCGGCCGGGCTGACCGCCCCCGCGCGGGCCGTCAGTCGATCCGGTCGGCCGCGACCACGCCGCGCATGACCTTGTCCACGGCACGGCGGGCCGTGCGCCGCAGATGGGCGTCGTCGGTGGCGTTGGACACCTGGTCGAGGACGTCGACGACCATCTTGCAGCGCCGCACGAAGTCACCGGCGGCCAGGTCCTCGTCCTTGAGCACGGTCTCGAGCCGCCGGCCACTGGCCCAGCGGTGCACCATGTGGGCAATCCCGGCATCGGGCGGGGACGTCGGCGACGGCAAGCGGTGCAGGTGTTCGAGGGTGGACACCTCGCGCCAGACGTCGTTGAGGGCCTCCCACGCCTGCGCGACGCCCTCGGTGGGCAGGCGCGGCACGACATCGACCTCCTCCCGGCGCGGTTCGTGGATGAGCATCGAGACCACGGCCGCCAGTTCCGCCTCGTCCAGACGCTTCCAGTCCCCCCGCCGCAGCGACTCGGCCGCGAGCAGGTCCTTCTCGGTGTAGAGCCGGCGCAGCCGCTCGCCCTGCTCGGTGACCGACTCCCCGTCCTCGCTGAGGTACCCCAAGCTCGTCAGGATCGCGCAGATCCGGTCGAACGTGGCCGCGACGGTGTTCGTGCGACCCTCCACCCGGCGCTCCAGCGTGGTCGTCTCACGCTTGAGGCGCCACCAGCGGTCGGCCCACCGGGCGTGCTTCTCCCGGTCCGGGCAGTCATGACAGGGGTGGGCACGCAGGTCCGCCCGCAGCGCCGCGATCCGGGCGTCATCGCCGCCCGCCGCCTCGAGTGCCGCCGCCTGAGCCGCGTCACGGGCCTCCCGCGACGTCGGGGCGGGCGTGCGCGGCACCGCCTGTCGCAGG
>NZ_BCRE01000034.1 GCF_001552435.1 Kribbia dieselivorans NBRC 106261 | reverse complement strand
AGCCTCAGCTTCGTCGTGGCGGAGATCGGCTCGGGAAGGTCCTGCGTGGTCAGGTGCCGGAACTGGTGGTTCTCGGTGACCACCGCCGGCGAATGCAGTTGGCCGGGTCGCGGCCGCGGATTCGAGACGACGACGGCCCAGCCGGAGAGTCGTCCGGTCGGGATCCGGATGACGTCGCCGGGTTCGAGGTTCTCCAGGCTGACGGCCGCCTCAGCGCGCCGGGTCGCGGTGCGCTTCTTGGCGCCCTCCTTCTCCAACTGGCCCAGCCGGTGACGCATCTCGGCGTACTCGCGGAAGTCACCGCGGTCGCAGTGCATCGCCTCGGCGTAGCCCTCCAACGCGTCGTGGTTGCGTCGCACGCTGGTGGCCAACCCCACCACGGACCGGTCGGCCTGGAACTGGGCGAACGAGGTCTCCAGGGTCTCGCGCGCCACCGCCCGACCCACCGTCGCGACGAGGTTGACGGCCATGTTGTACGTCGGGGCGAACGAGGAGCGCAGTGGGTAGGTTCGGGTGGAGGCCAGCCCCGCGACCTGGACCGGGTCCATCCCGCGCTGCCACAGCACCAGGGCGTGCCCCTCAATGTCGATGCCGCGCCGGCCGGCCCGGCCGGTGAGTTGCGTGTACTCCGCCGGCGTGAGGTCCACGTGGTTCTCACCGTTGAACTTCACCAACTTCTCGAGCACGACCGTGCGCGCCGGCATGTTGATGCCCAGGGCGAGCGTCTCGGTGGCGAACACCGCGCGGATCCGACCGGTGGTGAACAGTTCCTCGACGATCTCGCGGAACACCGGCAGCATGCCCGCGTGATGGGCCGCGAACCCACGCACCGCCCCCTCGACGAAGGTGTAGTACCCGAGCACCTCCAGGTCCTCGGGGGCGATGCCGTCGACGCGTTCCTCGATCAGCCGACGGATCCGCGCTCCTTCGGCCTGGGGGATCAGTTGTGCCCCGGACGCCAGCATCTGCTCGACCGCAGCGTCGCACCCGGCGCGGCTGAAGATGAACGTGATCGCCGGCAGCAGGTCGTCGGCGTCGAGTTGGGCGATGATCTCCGCGCGCGAGGCCCGCGCCACGCCGCCACCGCGAAAGCCACGATCGCCACCGCCGCCACGCGCCGGCCGGTGGGCGCCACGGCCGCGACCGAACTCGCCCCGCCGATCGGGCCGCCCAGGCCGTCCCCCGCGCATGTTCGATCGGTCTCCGGCGGCACGTTCGGCCTGTCGGATGGCCTCCAGGAGGTCCGGGTTGAGCCGCGGGATACCGCCGTCCTTGCGCGGCGCGGCGGTGTCGTAGGCGAAGAGGTCGTAGTCACGGTGCCCGACCTGCATGTGCTGCCACAGCGGCACCGGCCGGGTCTCGGAGAGCACGACCGCGTGATTGCCGCGGACCTCGGCCAACCAGTCACCGAACTCCTCGGCATTGCTCACCGTCGCGGAGAGCGAGACGACCTGGACATGTTCGGGCAGGTGGATGATCACTTCCTCCCACACCGCCCCGCGGAAGCGATCGGCGAGGTAGTGGACCTCGTCCATGACGACGAACGCCAACCCGGTCAGGGTCGAGGAACTCGCGTAGATCATGTTCCGCAGGACCTCGGTCGTCATGACGACGATGGGCGCCTCGCCGTTGACCGAGGAGTCGCCTGTGAGCAGTCCGACGTTCTCGGCCCCGTGACGTCGCACGAGATCGTGGTACTTCTGATTGCTCAGCGCTTTGATCGGAGTGGTGTAGAACGCCTTCTGCCCCCGGGTCAGGGCCAGATGCACGGCGAACTCGCCGACGATCGTCTTGCCCGAACCGGTCGGTGCCGCAACGAGGACACCCTTGCCCTGCTCGACCTCGCGACACGCCTCGATCTGGAAGTCATCGAAGGTGAAGTCGAACCCGGCCATGAAGCGGGCCAACTCGGAGCGGTCGGCCTGCTGCCGTTGTCGAGATGCGGCGTACCGCTCAGCCGGACTGGACATGCGCCCAACCTATACGCCTTCTAGAGCGCGCTGGCCTCGTCGTCACTCGTGTGCAGCCACTCCGGTTCCTGGCGCGATCGACGTTTGTCGTTGATGAGCGCGATGATGACCGCGGCGAAGTACAGCACGATGAGCGGCCCGGCCAGGAGGAACATCGTGAACGGGTCCGGCGTGGGCGTGATGATTGCGGCGGCGATGAAGATGAGCAGCACCGCCGGGCGCCACCCGCTGAGCATCATCTTGCCGCTCAGGACATGCGCCACGTTCAGCGCCACGAGGAACACCGGCAGGAGCCAGGCCAGGCCGAAGACGACGATGAACCGGGTGACGAACTTGAAGTAGGCCGACGCCTCGGAGAGGTTGGCCGCCCCGTCGGGCGTGAACCCGAGGAGGATGGTGATGGCCTTCGGCAGCGTGATGAAACCGAACCAGCACCCGGCCAGGAAGAGCGGGACGATCGCGGCGATGAACGCCAGCGACATCCACTTCTCCTTGCGGGTCAGCCCGGGGACGATGAACGCCCACAACTGATAGAGCCAGACCGGGCTGGAGACGATGAACCCGACGAAGATCGCGATGGACAGGCGCTGGCTGAACGCGGCCGTCATCCCGGCGTAGTTGAGGTTGATGATCGCGCCCGCACCGCGCTCCTCCTGGAGGAGCTTGATGGGGGACGTGAGTTGTTCGTAGACGGGATCGAAGAGGAACCACCCGGCAACCGACCCGAGGACGATGGCCAAGGCGGCGATCATCAGCCGCTTGCGGAACTCGAGCAGGTGGTCCTGGAGCGACATCCTCCCGTCGGGGTTGTCCCTCTTCTTGAGCATGGGTGTACGCCAGCCGATGGGTGCCGTGTGTCAGGCCGCCGGACCGGTCTGGTTGTCCGGGCGCGGGTTGTTCTCGCGGATCGGCGAATCAGTGGTCGACCCACCCTCGACGGCGCGCGTCGTGGTGCCGTCGTCGGACTTGCGGTTGCGTTCCTCGTCCTCGTTCTTCATCTCGTTCATCTCGGACTTGAACACGCGGGCCGAGCGGCCGATGCTGCGGGCCGCGTCCGGAAGCTTCTTGAACCCGAACAACAGCAGGATCACCAGCGCGATGACGATGATCTCAGGGGCTCCGAGGTTGGGCATGATGACACCTTTTCTGAGGGTGGAGCTGACGGGTCGAACCGTCAGCGACTCTACTTCACAAACCTGAGTGCCCCGAACGCGTGACCGGCTCCCGATACGCGTCAAGAGCCTGTTGCCCAGTGGCAATGACGGCCTCGCGCAGGTCGCTCGGCGCCACCACCTGGACGTTGCCGCGCAGGCGCAACACGAGCTGGGTCAGCCACTGCGGATCGGAGACGCGCAGGCGAACCCGCAGCGACCCGTCGGGCAGGTCGACGCGCTCCTCCGTCGGGTAGTACTCCGCCACCCACGCCGCCTGTGGGGTGAGTCGGAGCGTGGCCAGCGGGTACTCGGCGCCGCTGAACGCGCCCCCGGACAGGTCGTGACGGCGCGCGTCGGCCGGGGCCGTGCCGTCCTCGTCGAGCACGGTCACGGCGAGGATCCGGTCGAGCCGAAACAGCCGGGTGTCCCGTTGGACATGGCACCACCCCTCGAAGTACCAGAGCCCGTCGACGCGTTCGAGACGCATCGGATCGACGTCCCGCTCGGTCGTCTCGTCCCGCGCCGGCGAGTGGTAGCGCAGGTGCACGCGACGGTGCCGCGCCATGGCGTCGCGCAGTTCGGTCAGCACGGCCGGAGGTTCCTCGGACATGATGTCCAGGTCGTCGGCGCCGTGCTGGATCGCCACCGCGGTGAGCTTGGCCAGCGCCCGGTGGGCCGGCCCGTTCTCGTCCTCCTCGAGCGGGGTCAACGACTCGAGCGCCAGGATGAGACTGATCGCCTCGTCGCGTTCCAGGGCCAGCGGCTTGGGAATCGTCTCGGCGTTGGAGAGGTAGACGCGGCCGTCCGAATAGTCCACGTCGATCAACTCGTCGTGGTAGGGGCCGTACCCGCACAGGTGGAGCAGGTCGAGGTCCTTGCGCAGTTGCGTCTCGCTGACCCCGTGGTGCGCGGCGGCCTCGCTGATCTCGATGCCCGGGTGATCGAGCAGCCACGGCACGAGCGCCATGAGCCGGCCGGTGCGCACGTTGGCCGGTTCGGGCTTGCGTCGGGCCATCAGCGGCTCTCCTCGGTGGCGGCCTGCCCGCCGAGCGCGGCGGTCAGGCGGGCGATGACGGCCTCGCGCAGGTCGGGGGGCGAGAGGACGACGACGTCGGGGCCCAGGGCGGTCACCTCGTCGGCCAGGCTCGGGTAGACCCCCAGCGGGATCTCGATCTCGTCCCAGTCCCCGGCTGTCCCCGGTGAGGTCGGCTCACCGGTGGCCTCGGCCGTCAGGGTGGCGTGACGACGCAACGTCGTGGCCCGCCCCGGCCGTACCCGCAGTCGAGCGGTGCCGGTCTGGGACGGGTCGGCCGTGTCAAACACCGCCGTGATCATCGCACGCGCGTCATGCTCCGGCGGGACCTCGTAGGCGCCGGTCTCCCCCACGAGTTGGACCGCGGAGGTGATGCGCGAGAGCCGGAAGACGCGAGGCTCCTCGCGGTCCAGATCGAAGCCGGTGACGTACCACCGGTCCTTATAGGACAGGAGACGCCACGGCTGAAGGTGGCGGGTGCGGACCTGACCGACGCCACCGGAGCGGTAGTAGAACACCACGGCCCGTCGGTCGAGGACGGCGTCCTTGAGCGGGTCGAACGCCGCCTCCCGCACCCGCAAGCGCGGTTCCAGACCGGCGAACGCCTCGGCGTCCTCCTGCCCGGCGACGGAGCGCAGTTTGGTCAGGGCGCCCACGGCGTCCTGCGCCATCCGGGTGTGCTCCCAGGCCCGGCCCGCCAGACCGACCACGGCCAACTCGTCGGGGCGAAAACTGATCTCGGGCAGCGCGTAGGAGCCCCGTTCGATCTGGTACCCGAACTCGTCGTCGTGGAAGGCGTCGAGACTGCGGGTGACCAGGGGCAGACCCATCTCCCGCAGGTCGTCCTTGTCACGTTCGAACATCTTCTCGAACGCCTCGTCGGACTCGGTGCCGACGTAGCCGCCGACGACCCGCCGGATCTGCTCCTTGGTCAGCGGGCGCCGGGCGGCCAGCAGAGTCATGGCAAGGCTGATCAGCCGCTCCGTCTTGGCATCCGGAGTGTTGCGTATGGCCATGGCGGAAGACCGTGAGGTGGGTCAGCCGACCTTGACGAGGTCGACGACGAAGATCAACGTCTCCCCCGGCTTGATCGCCGCGCCGGCCCCACGGTCGCCGTAGCCCAAGTGGGGCGGGATGGTGATCTTGCGCCGGCCGCCCTCCTTCATGCCGAGCAGACCCTGGTCCCAGCCCTGGATGACCTGGCCGACGCCGACGGTGAACTGGAGCGGAGCGCCGCGGTTCCACGAGGCGTCGAACTCCTCACCGGTGGACCAGGCGACGCCGACGTAGTGCGCGGCGATGCCCATGCCCGGCTCGGCGACCACGCCATCGCCCTCCCAGAGGTCCTCGATGATGAGGTCGGTGGGCGGGTTGTCCCCGGGGAAGTCGATCTCGGGGCGGGTGGTGTTGGGGTCGAACGGCACGATGTCTCCTTCGGTGCGTCAGCGGGACGGGATCAGATGGTGCCGAGAATATCGATGCTGAAGACGATCGTGTCGGTGCCCTTGATCGACCCGTCGGAACTACCCGTCGAACCGTACCCGTCCTTCGGCGGCACGACGAGCAGGACGCGCGAACCGACGGTCTGTCCGATGAGGTCGTCATTCCACGCCTTGATGACCTGCGCCTGCTCGGCGCCGACCTGGAATGAGAAGGCGCCCCGGTCGGCCTTGAGCGAGCTGTCGAACACCTTGCCGTTCTTCCACAGCGCACCGGTGTAGTTGACGATGACGGTGTCGCCCTTTGTGATCTTGTCGCCGTCACCCTTGATGAGGGGCTGCACCTGCGTGTTCTTCGGCGGCGTGCCCTTGGGCATGACGAACGTCGCCGGCTTGCCGTCGGGCTGGGTGACCTTGGGCAGACCGGACTTGGGCTTGACGGTCTCACCCTCGGCCTTGGTGAGCGGCTGAAGGACCTTGCGCACGTCGAACGCGAACACGAGGGTGTCGTCCTTCTCCACCCCGGCCGAGGCGTTGCCCTGGTCACCGAAGGCGTCCTTGGGCGGCACGGCCGAGATGACCCGCGAGTCGGCCTTCTGCCCGGTCAGCGACTTCTTGATCCCCGGTATGAGCTGCGAGGAGCTGAGGTCGAACGGCACCGGGTCGCCCTTGTAGGTCTCCTCGAGCACCTTGCCGTCGCGGCCGTTGAGCAGCACGTAGTCGACGGAGACCCAGGTCTTGTCCGTCGACGACTGTCCGTCGCCGGCGGTCAGTGCGGAGGTGGTGGTCTCGTCGACCTTGAGGGGCTGGTCGGCGATGGTCACCGTGGGGGCCTGCTGGTCGTTGCCCCCCTCGACGGTCACGGACTTGAGGGCGCCGTCACCGCTCGTGGAGCCGGAGCCGCCGCCGCACGCCGCCATGGTCAGGGCGGCAGCGGTCGCGAGCGCGGCGATGCGGGCGGATCGGGACAGACGTACAGACACAGGAGAACACCTTCGGGTCGGGATCGTCATGGCGGTGTCGGCGTCGGAACGGCCGACTCTCGCGGTCACCCTAACGGTCGAGTCTGGACGGTTGGTGTGGGCGCCCGCGGGCTGGGTCACCCGATGCCCGGCGACCGCTCGCCGTCGACGTCCGTGACCAGGTCGATGAGGTGGTCGACCCGTGGGTCCTGCGCGGCGAACGGATCGGTGCACAGCACGGTGCGCTCGGAGGAGTTGTTGATCTTCAGGTGGGTCCAATCGACGACGACGTCGGCGCCACCGGCCCGCGCCGCCGCGAGGAACCGGCCGCGCAACCTCGCCCGCGTGGTCTGCGGCGGGACGGTCCGGGCGGTCTCGACCTCCTCCGGGGTGGTCAGGCGGGTGGCCTTCCCCGAGCGCTCGAGCAGGCGGTGCACGCCGCGGGCCGGGTTGATGTCGTGGAACGCGAGGTCGATTTCGGAGACGCGTGGGTCGGCCAGGTCGAGGTCGTGGCGGGCCATGTACGCGTCGATGATGCGCTTCTTCATGATCCAGTCGATCTCGGTGGCCACTGCGGCGTGGTCGTCGGCGGCCAGGGCGTTGAGGGTGCGCTCCCACAGATCGAGGATCGTGGGGGTGAGCGGATCGGCGCTGCCTTCCCGGTCGACGAAGTCGCGCACCCGCTGGTAGTACTCCGACTGGATGTCGTGGGCGCTGACCACTCCCCCGCCGGCCAACCGCACGGTGCGTCGACCGGTCAGGTCGGTGGCGAAGTCGCGGATGGAACGAATGGGGTTGTCCAGGGTGAGGTCGCGTACCGGTGCTCCGGCCTCGAGCAGGCGCAGCACGAGGTGCCCCGTGCCGATCTTGAGCATCGTCGACGTCTCGGTCATGTTGGAGTCCCCGACGATGACGTGCATCCGCCGGAAGTGCTCGGCGTCCGCGTGCGGCTCGTCACGGGTGTTGATGATCGGGCGGCTGCGCGTCGTGGCCGAGGACACGCCCTCCCACACATGACCGGCCCGTTGGCTGAGTTCCCACCGGGCGCCCTGTGGTGAGGCCACCACCCGACCGGCACCGCAGATGAGTTGCCGGGAGATGAGGAAGGGCAGGAGCGCCTCGGTCACCCCGGCGAAGTCGCTGTCGCGGCGGATGAGGTAGTTCTCGTGACATCCGTACGAGTTGCCGGCCGAGTCGACGTTGTTCTTGAACAGATACACCTGGCCGACGACGCCCTCCTGCCGCAGCCGCGTCTGGGCCTGCTCGGCGAGATCGGCGAGGATGGCCTCGCCCGCGCGATCCTGGATGAGCAGATCGTGCACCGTGTCGCACTCGGCCGTCGCGTACTCGGGGTGCGACCCGACATCGAGATAGAGCCGCGCTCCGTTCTCGAGGAAGATGTTGCTCGACCTACCCCATTGCACGACCGGGCGGAAGAGATGGCGAGCCACCTCGTCGGGGGTCAGGGCGCGATTGCCGTCGGCGACGGCGGTGATGCCGTACTCGGTCTCGATGCCCATGATCCGCCGGTCCATGCCAACACGTTAGTCGGCCGGTCGCCAAGTGGAGGGCTCCCCTCGATCTCTGCCACAATCACGGACATGGTCAATGAGCCCCAGTTCCGTGTTGTGCTTCGCGGCTTCGACCCGGCCGAGGTCGAGCAGCACCTCAAGCAGGTCGAACAGGAGTTGCAGGGGCGGGTGCACGATCTCGAGCAGCGGACCGGTGAGCTGACCCGGTTGCGCAAGGCCTTCTCCGACCTCGAGCACAAGGTCATGGAGCGCGATGTGCGCATCTCCTCGCTGGAGGCCAAGTTGAAGCGGGCCACCGAGGAGGGCAGTGGTGAGGTCACGTTCAACGCCCTCGGTGAGCGGGTCTCGAAGATCCTGACGCTGGCCGAGGAGGAGGCCGACGGCATGCGACAGGTGGCCGAGCAGGAGTCGGTGCGGTTGCGCCAGGAGGCGCAGGCCGATGCCACGAGCATGCGTCAGCGCGCCACCCACTTCGCGAACGAACTCAAGCGCAAGGCCGAGTCGGACTCGACCCACCTCGTCGAGACCGCCCAGCAGCAGGCGTCCGCCCTTGTCGAGCAGGCCCAGACCGAGGCCCGCGCCGTCCGGGAGGAGTCCGAGGCGCTCACCGAGTCGACCCGCGCCAAGGCTGCCGAAACCGCCTCGGCCTACGAGTCGGAGATCTCGGAGCGGCAGGAGCGGGCACAGCGCGAGTTCGAGGAGCAGATGGTCAACCACCAGCAGCGCCTCCACGACGTCCAGGAACGGATCACCGCCCTGACCGCCGACGCCGACGCCGCCCACGAACGCGCGGTCACCGAGTCCCGGGACATTGTCGCCGATGCCCGCAAGCAGGCCGACAGCCTGTTGACGACGGCCCGCGAACAAGCCGAGTCCATGCGCCGGGACACCGATCGCGAGGTCAAGGCCGCTCGCGCTCGCCGCGATGCGATCCAGGCGCAGCTCTCCAGCGTGCGCAACATGCTTGGCTCCGTCGGGGCAGCGGAGATGGCCGAGGCGATCCTCGTCGAGGACGACGCCGCGGCCCAACCCGCCGCCGGTGGCACACCCACACAGAGTGGCAAGCCGGCCCAGTCCTAGGCGATCAACGCCTCCAACGACGCTCCGCTGATGCGCCGGAAGGTGCGTCGGGGGCGGGATCGGTCCAGGACCGCCACCTCGAACTCCCCCGCCGGCAGTCCCTCACCGAGCAGCCCGGCGACCGTGGGCACGGCCTCTTCGAGGGTGAGCGTCTCGCGCCACTGATCGGCCAATCCCTGTTCGATCTGGTCGGCCCCGGCCCCCATCGCGGCGTACCCGTGTTCATCGGTCACGGAGCCGTCGTAGGTCAGGCGATAGATCTGGTCACCGGCCGGGGTCTGGCCGACCTCGGCGACGACGATCTCGACCTCGTAGGGCTTCGCCTCCTGCGTGAACACGGTGCCCAGCGTCTGGGCGTAGGCGTTGGCCAACCCCCGGGCGGTGACGTCGACCCGGTCGTAGGAGTAGCCGCGCAGGTCGGCCCACCGCACGCCGGCCACGCGCAGGTTCTCGAACTCGTTGTACTTGCCCACCGCGGCGAACCCGATCCGGTCGTAGATCTCGGAGATCTTGTGCAGAGCCCGGGAGGGGTTGTGCGCGACGAACAGGATGCCCCCGTCGTACTGCATCACCACCGCCGCGCGCCCGCGGGCGATGCCCTTGCGCGCGAAGTCCGCCCGGTCCTTCATCAGTTGTTCGGGCGAGACGTACATCGGCATGCCTGCGGTCACGGGGCACCTCCGGGGTTGCCGTGTCGGTCCGCGACCAGCGCGGAGACGTGCTCGGCGACGACGACCTGGTCGACGAACCGCGCTCCGTCGCCGTCGATGAGCGCGATGGTCGGGAAGATCCGACGCATGGTGTCCGGTCCGCCGGTGGCCGAGTCGTCGTCGGCCGCGTCATACAGCGACTCGACGGCGATGCGCGTGGCGGTGTCGGCATCCAGACCGGGGCGCCACAGCTTCTTCAGCGCTCCGCGGGCGAACAGCGAGCCCGAGCCCACACTGTGGTGGTGGTGCTCCTCGTAGCAGCCCCCGGTGACGTCGTAGGAGTAGATCCGGCCGAACTGGGCGTCGGTGTCCCACCCGGCGAAGAGCGGCACGACGCTCAGGCCCTGCATGGCCAGGCCGAGGTTGCCGCGGATCATGGCCGCGAGCCGGTTCGCCTTGCCCTCGAGGGACATGATCAGGCCCTCGATCTTCTCGTAGTGCTCCAGTTCGACCTGGAACAGACGCACGACCTCGATCGCCACGCCCGCGGTCCCGGCGATGCCCACCGCCGAGTACACGTCGGTGAGGAACACCTTCTCCATCTCACGGTTGGCGATGATGTTGCCCATCGTGGCCCGGCGGTCACCGGCCAGGAGCACCCCGCCCTCGTACGCGAGCGCCACGATCGTCGTGCCGTGCGGAGCGTCGATCGGTCCGGCCGGCACGGGTCGGCCCGACGGCAGCAGATGCGGGGCCTGTCCGCCGAGGAACTCGGTGAACGAGGACGAGCCGGTGGCGAGGAAGGCCTCCGGCAGTCGCCCCGATGTGCTCCTCACTGGCCGCCCTTCTGGACGAACCCGGCGACGAACTCCTCGGCGTTGGACTCGAGCACGTTGTCGATCTCGTCGAGCACGTCGTCGAGGGAGTCGTCGGTCGTGCTCGCCTGGACCTGGCCGGCGTCGTCGATCTCGTCGTTGTCGTCCCGGCCGCCGTGGCCGTGCACCTGCTCACTCATGGCTTCTCCTTCTCCGTGGTCGGTTGGTTCTCGGGTTGATCGTCAGGGGTGGCACGCGGCGTCGACCAGCGGGCCAACACCTCGGCGCCGCTGGCGCTGCCGGCCAGCGCCGCATCGGTCAGCGCCCGGGTGTGGCCCAACGGGTCGGGCAGCTCCAGGCGGTGCACCCGGTCGGCGGCGCGGTCGTAGACACTGACCGACTCCCACGAGGCCGCGACGACGTCCGGCCCGGTGGCCCGGATCGCCGACCCGCGACTCCACGCGCGGGTGTCCTCCGGTGGGGTGGTCACCGCGGCCTCGACCGCGGCGTCGTCGACGAGCCGGGTCATGCCGCGCGCGGCCGCCACGTGGAAGAGCCCCTTGTCGGGGCGCACGTCGGACCACTGGATGTCGATGGCGCGCAGCCGCGGGTGGTCCCATGGCACCGGAGGGCCGTCGCCGAGCCTGGCACGGTAGCGCTCCAGCACCACGAGTTTGGCGATCCAGTCGACGTCGGCGGCCGCGCGGGCGGGGTCGGAGCGCAGGGTGGTGAGCACCCGCTCCCACTGCGTGAGCACCTCGGCGGTGTCCGGGTCGATCGCGTTCCCCTGCCGCGCGGCGACGTGTGCCGTGGAGCGTTCCAGATAGAACTCGCAGAGGTCCAGTGCGGTGACGAACCGGCCGTCGGCGAGCTCGACCTTGGCGGCCAGGGAGGGATCGCGGCTGACCGCGTGCAACGCCGTCACCGGGTGGCGCAGCGTCGGCGGCTCGCCGAGCGTGCCGTGCTCGATCATGCCCAGGACGAGCGCGGTCGTGCCCAGTTTGAGGAGCGTCGGGACGTCGCCGTGGTTGGCGTCGCCGATGATGATGTGCAGTCGGCGCCACACCTCCGGATCGGCGTGCGGTTCGTCCCGGGTGTTGATCATCGGGCGGCGGAGCGTCGTCTCGAGACCGACCTTGCGCTCGATGTAGTCGGCCCGCTGGGTCAGCTGGTAGCCGGCATGCTCGCTGGCCGGGCCGAGCCCGACCCGGCCGGACCCGCAGTAGATCTGGCGGGCGACGAAGAACGGCAGTAGACCGGCGACGAGGGTCTCGAACGGCACCGACCGCTTGACGAGGTAGTTCTCGTGCGTGCCGTACGACGCTCCCTTGCCGTCGATGTTGTTCTTGTACAGGTTGATCCCCGGCGGCTGCTGCGCCAGGACGCGTACGGCCTGCTGCATGATCCGTTCCCCGGCCCGGTCCCAGATCAGCCCGGCACGCGGTGAGGTCACCTCGGGCGAGGAGTACTCAGGGTGGGCGTGGTCGACGTAGAGCCGCGCGCCGTTGGTGAGCACGACGTTGGCCAGCGTGATGTCGTCGTCGTCGGCCGGGACGTCGGTCAACTGGCTGGGGTCGGCCGCGCCGCGCGGCACGTCGAATCCGCGCGCATCATGCAGCGGAGATTCGTTCGAGTAGTCCCAGCGCGGACGGGCCGCCTCGACCTGCTCCTGGGCGGCGTAGGCCCGCACGACGCGTCCGGAGAGGACCATGGCGTTGGCGTGCGGGGCGCCGGGAACCGAGATGCCGTATTCGGTCTCGATGCCCATGACCCGTCGCACGCCGGCACCGGCCACGATGAGGTCGTGGTCGGTGGAGGTGACGGGAAGGGCGGACATGTTCTCAGCCTAGGCCGCCCGGGCACCGGTTCGTCACATGCGTACCAGGACGCTGCGATCTCCCGGCCCACCCCGGCCGAGGAGCGAGGCGATCACCGGCTCGGCGTAGCCCTGCGCGACCCCGATCCGCGCGGCCAGCACCGCCGTCTCGGCCGCGGCGTCCGGGTGTGGGGTGAACGCCAGCCCGGTGGCCCGGGCAATGTCATAGCCGTGCGCGATGAGCTCGAACGTCCGAGTGGGCAGGTAGTCGCGCAACCGCATGCCCCCGGCCAGCGTGGTCAGCACGAAGTCGTCGTCGGGCACGTGCTGCAGGGCAGCGCGGGTGCGCGCGATCGCGGCGTGGTAGTGACCGACCGGGTCGGCACCCATCTGACGGCCTGCCTCCACCCCGCGCGCGGTGATCGCGGCCGCGTCCTCATGGGGCAGGTGCGCCAGGGCGAGGTAGTAGCCGACGGCCGAGTCGCAATCGATCCGTGGCGCGGGCTTCGCGACGTAGTCCGCGACCGTCGTGATGGCCCGAGAGGTGTGGCCGACCAGGGCGCGCAGGTCCCAGTCGCCGAGGCCGTGGGCGGTCCAGTCGTCTTCGGGGATGCGGCCGACGAGTTCGGTGACGGCGTCTGCGGAGTCGAGGAACATCGTGCGTGGGTCCATGGTGGGCAGTCTGGCCCAGCCTCGCGGCAGTGGCCATAGAGTTGGCGAAACGTGATGGAACCGAGTGAAGGACCCCCGCCGTGACCAGCGCAGCGACCGAGACGACCCGACGACCCCGACGCAGCGCGGCCACACCCGGCTGGGCCCTGCTCATCGACCTCGTCTGCGTCGTCGTCTTCGCCCTCGTCGGTCGAGCCTCACATGCCGAGGGGCTCACCCTCGGCGGCGTCGCCGACACGGCCTGGCCCTTCGTCGTGGCGCTAGGCCTGGGATGGCTCGCCGCGCGGGCCCTGTGGCAGGTCTGGCCCGTGCTGATGCGTCACGCGTGGCTCGTCTGGCTGGTCACGGTTGTCGGCGGCATGCTCCTGCGGCGCGTCTCCGGTGACGGCACGGCCGTCGCCTTCGTCATCGTCGCCACGCTGTTCCTGGGCGCCACCCTGATCGGGTGGCGCCTGCTGGCGAGTCTGGTGGTTCGGCGCTCCTGACGCCGTCTAGAGGTACTGCCCCGTCGCGCCGGGCACCTGCACCCCGGGCACCGTGTCACTGGCCCCGGCCAGCGTGCGGATGTGCGTGATCCGCTCGCCCTTCTTGCCCGAGACCCGCGCCCAGTCGTCCGGGTTCGTCGTGTTCGGCAGGTCCTCGGACTCCTTGAACTCGGCGTGCACGGAGTCGAGGATGTGCGCGGTGGTCAGCCCCTCCTCACCCGAGGTGATGAGGTCCTTGATCGCCAACTTCTTCGCCCGGTCGACGATGTTCTGGATCATCGCGCCGGAGGTGAAGTCGCGGTAGTACAGCGTTTCGGTGTCCCCGCTGATGTACGTGACCTCGAGGTACTCGTTCTCCCGGGAGGTCGAGTACATCCGCTCGACGGCGGCCTCGATCATGGCGTCGACCGTGCTCCGCCGGTCACCGTCGTGCTCGTCGACCTCGCGCTTGTGCAACGGCAGTTCCGGGGTGAGGTACTTCGTGAAGATCTCCCGGGCCCCGGCCGCGTCCGGGCGTTCGATCTTGATCTTCACGTCGAGCCGCCCGGGCCGCAGGATCGCCGGGTCGATCATGTCCTCCCGGTTCGTGGCCCCGATGACGATGACGTTCTCAAGACCCTCGACCCCGTCGATCTCGGAGAGCAGCTGGGGCACGATCGTCGTCTCGACATCCGAACTGATGCCCGAGCCGCGGGTGCGGAAGAGCGAGTCCATCTCGTCGAAGAAGACGATGACCGGCGTGCCCGCGTCCGACTTCTCCCGCGCCCGGGTGAAGACGCTGCGGATGTGCCGCTCGGTCTCGCCGACGTATTTGTTCAGCAGTTCGGGTCCCTTGATGTTGAGGAAGTAGGCCGTCGCATCCGCCCGCCCGTCCCGCTGCGCGACCTTGCGTGCCAACGACGCCGCGACGGCCTTGGCGATCATCGTCTTGCCACAGCCGGGCGGGCCGTAGAGCAGCACGCCCTTGGGTGCCTTGAGGTGGTGCTGCGCGTAGAGGTCGGCATGCAGGTACGGCAGTTCGACGGAGTCGCGGATCTGCTCGATCTGCCCGGTGAGCCCCCCGATGTCCTCGTAGTGGAGGTCGGGGACCTCCTCGAGCACGAGGTCGGCCACCTCGGCCTTGGGAATGCGCTCGTGGGCGATGTCCGTGCGGGTCTGCAGCAGGACGGCGTCTCCGATGCGCACCCGGTCGCCGTCCGGGGCGTCTTGGAGTCGTTGGGACAGCCGGGCGACGCGCTCCTCGTCGGTGCGGGCCGTGACGAGGATCCGGTCGGTGCCCAGGAGCTCCTTGACGGTGACGACCTCGCCGGCACGTTCCCAGCCGTGGGTGCTGACGATCGTCATGGCGTCGTTGAGCCGGACCTCACGCCCGACGACGAGGTCGGTGCGATCCAACCCCGGAGCGACGTTGAGGTTCATCTTGCGTCCGTTGACCAGGACATCGACGCCGCCGTCGTCGTGCACCTCGACCACGACACCGTAGGAGGAGGGCGGTTGGTTGAGTCGTTCGACCTCGCCGCGCAGCGTGGTGATCTGCTCGCGCGCCTCCTTGAGGGTGCGGACCAGACGCTCGTTCTGGTGCGCCACCGTGGACAGGTTCGACTCGGCGTGGCGAAGCTTGCTCTCCAGTTCCAGGACACGGCGACGCTCATCGGCGCCCTCCGCGCCGGGGAAGCGGGGCTCCCTGGGCTGCTCGTCCATCTCGTCCTCCTGGGGTGCTGCACTCAACCCAGTGTCGGGTTGTCATGCCTGAGGTACAACGATTCCCATGTCTCGAATGATCCTGCGCGTACGTTTCGGTGAGGTAACACGTTCCCCGAGGGCCTCCGGGGTCCAGTCCTCATCGGGCACAGCCATGGGTCCCTCGGGGATGTTCGGCGCCACCGGTCGGGCCTGCTCGGCGGCCTCGGGGTCGCTCGACGGAGCGTCGCCCGCGGCCTCCCCGTAGGCGCCCTTGGCCGGGCGGCGCTTGCGCAGGGGCGGCGTGTGCCCCGGTGCAAGGCGGCGGCTGGTGATGAGGAAGCCGGTGTGCCCGTGCATCCGGTGGGCGGGCCGTACGGCCAGGCCCTCGAGGTGCCAGTCCCGCAGCAAGGTCTCCCAGGCGTGGGGTTCGGTCCAACAGCCGCGCGCCTTCATCGTCTCGGCCACCTTGCTGAGCTGGGTGGCGGTGGCGACGTAACAGATGACCACGCCGCCGGGGGCCAGGGCATCGGCGACGACGTCGAGGCACTCCCACGGAGCCAGCATGTCGAGGACGACCCGGTCGACCGTGCCTGGTTCGACCGCGTCGGGCAGGGCCTCGACCAGGTCTCCGACGGTGACCGTCCACGACGGGTGGTCGGTGCCGAAGAAGGAGCGGGCGTTCTCCTTCGCGATCTCGGCGAAGTCGGCCCGACGTTCGAACGAGTGGAGCGATCCGGTCTCCCCCACGGCCCGCAGCAACGACATCGACAGCGCGCCCGACCCCACTCCCGCCTCGACGACGCGGGCGCCGGGGTAGATGTCGGCCATCGTGACGATCTGACCGGCGTCCTTGGGGTAGACGACCGCCGCACCCCGGGGCATGGACATGACGTAGTCGGCCAGCAGGGGACGCAGCGCGAGGAACTGGGTGCCGTCGGTGCCGGTCAGGGTGCACCCGTCGGGCTGGCCGATGAGGTCGTCGTGCCTGATGTGGCCGCGGTGGGTGTGGAACTGCTTGCCGGCCGCGAGCACGATGGTGTGCATCCGCCCCTTGGGGTCGGTCAGTTGCACCCGGTCCCCCCCACGGAACGGGCCGCGGCGCAGGTCGGATCCGGTGTCAGCCATGACGGGCGAGTCTAGGCCAGGTCCGGCCGATGGCGGTCGCGCCGCGCGGGTCGGGTCATCGCCCGGAGATGACGCGGTTGACGTCGCCGACGGTGACCAGGCCGACGACGTGGCCGTGCTGGGTCACGACGACGACGTTGGGCTCGCCCTGCAGGGCCGGGATGACCTGTTCGACGCCTTGGGCGGGGTCGGCCTCGACCACCCACCCCAGCGGTTGCGGCGTGCTGACCGCCGTGACCGGGGTGGTGTCGCGCAGGTGCTCGGGCACGGCTGAAACGGCGTTCTGGTCGAGCAGCGCGTAGGGGCGACCCAGCCCCTCGAGCACGACGGGGACGCCGGGTGCCGTCATGGCCCGGGCCACACTGAGATCCGAAGGGATCGCCACCGCCGGTGTCATGACCTGGCCCAGTGCGGCCTTCCCCACCCGGCGGAGCACGGTGCCCTGCTTGATCGCCATCGTCGCCCCGGACCACATGAACATCCCGATGAGGACGACCCAGATGATGGACGTGTCCAACTGGCGTCCCTGGGCCAGCGGCACCAGCACCCACGCGGCCAGCACGGCGAGGGTGACGAGGCGTCCGGTCCACCCGGCGACGATGAGGCCCATGTTGCGGTCGCCGGTGACGCGCCAGACCAGCGCTTGCACGAGTTGCCCGCCGTCCAGCGGTAGACCGGGCAGCAGGTTGAACGCGGCGAGGATGAAGTTGAGGAAGGCGAACCCACCGACGAGATACCGCGCGACTCCGTTGGGCATCAGCGGCAGCACCGCCAGGGCGATCAAACCCAGGGCGACGTTGGCCAAGGGACCGGCGGCGGCGATGAGCGCGGACTTGCCCGGCCCGGCGTTGCCCGGTTCGTACGTCGTGTGCCCGCCCCACAGGTCGGCCACCACCCGGTACACCTTCAGACCTGCCCACTGCGCGGTCAGCGCGTGTGCCGCCTCATGCACGAGGACGGTGACCAGCAGGAGCACGGCGTAGCCCAGCCCGACGAGGTAGCCGAGGAGGCCACCACCGCCGAACGACTGCCCGACGATGACGATGACGACGGCCGCGAAGATCAGCCACGTCCACCCCAGATAGACCGGGACCCCACGCAGGCTGCCCAGTCGCAGGCCTCGGGGTGCGCCGGGGTCGCGAGATGACATGGCTCGACCCTATCCCGCTTTGCGATACTGGCCCGATGCCGACCATTGATCGCCGACCCGATGCCACCGCCGACCTGACCGCCGCCCTCAACGAGCGCATCCTGGTCATCGACGGGGCGATGGGCACGATGATCCAACGTCACATGCTCGGTGAGGCCGATTTCCGCGGCGAACGGTTCGCCGATTGGCCCAGCGACCTCAAGGGCAACAACGACCTCCTCAGCCTGACCCAGCCGGACATCATCCGTGGTATCCACGCCGAGTACCTCGAGGCGGGCGCGGACGTCATCGAGACGAACACGTTCAGCGCACAGCGTATTTCGCTGGCCGACTACGGCCTGCAGGACATCGCGGTCGAACTCAACCTCGCCGCTGCTCGGCTGGCCCGCGAGGCGGTCGACGCGGCGATGGCCGCCGACCCGACGAAGCCGCGCTGGGTGCTCGGTGCCCTCGGCCCGACTGTGCGCACGGCCTCGATCTCGCCGGACGTCAACGACCCGGCCGCCCGCAACATCTCCTACGACGAACTCGTCGAGGCCTACCTCGAGCAGGCCCGGGCCTTGGTCGACGGTGGAGTCGATGTGCTCCTCATCGAGACGATCTTCGACACCCTCAACGCCAAGGCCGCGATCTTCGCGCTCGAGACCCTCTTCGAGGAGGCCGGCCGCCGGTGGCCGGTGATGATCTCGGGCACGATCACCGACGCCTCCGGTCGCACGCTGACCGGTCAGACGACCGAGGCGTTCTGGAATTCGGTGCGTCACGCCAAGCCGCTGTCGGTGGGCCTGAACTGTTCGCTCGGGGCGACGGACATGCGCCCGTACCTCGCCGAGCTGTCGCGGATCGCGGACTGCTTCGTCACTGCCTACCCCAACGCCGGCCTGCCCAACGCCTTCGGTGAGTACGACGAGACGCCCGAGCACATGTCCACCTCGCTGCAGGACTTCGCCGCCTCCGGCATGGCCAACATGCTCGGTGGCTGCTGCGGCACGACGCCAGCCCACATCCGCACGATCGGAGCCTCGATCGCCGGGCTGCCGCCGCGGACCCGGCCGGACGTCGCTCCGGCCCTGCGCCTTTCGGGTCTCGAGGCGATGACCGTGACGGAGGACTCGTTGTTCGTCAACGTGGGCGAGCGCACCAATGTCACGGGGTCGGCGAAGTTCCGCAAGCTCATCCAGGCCGATGACTACCAGGCGGCCCTGACCGTGGCCCGGCAGCAGGTCGAGAACGGTGCCCAGGTCATCGACATCAACATGGACGAGGGCATGCTCGACGGCGTCGCGGCGATGGACCGCTTCGTCAAGCTCATCTCCTCCGAACCGGACATCAGCCGCGTGCCGGTCATGGTCGACTCGAGCAAGTGGGAGGTCATCGAGACCGGCCTGAAGTCGCTGCAGGGCAAGCCGATCGTCAACTCGATCTCGATGAAGGAGGGCGTCGAGAAGTTCGTCGAGCACGCGCGGTTGTGCCGCAAGTACGGCACCGCCGTCGTCGTCATGGCCTTCGACGAGCAGGGCCAGGCCGACAGTTACCAGCGTCGGATCGAGGTGTGCGAGCGGGCGTATCGCATCCTCGTCGACGAGGTCGGCTTCCCTGCCGAGGACATCATCTTCGACCCGAACGTCTTCGCCGTCGCCACCGGCATCGAGGAGCACGCGGCGTACGGCACCGACTTCATCGAGGCCACCCGCTGGATCAAGGCGAACCTGCCCGGAGCCCTCGTGTCCGGCGGCATCTCGAACGTCTCGTTCTCGTTCCGCGGCAACAACGCGGTGCGCGAGGCCATCCATGCGGTGTTCCTGTACCACGCGGTGCAGGCCGGTCTGGACATGGGCATTGTCAATGCCGGTGCCCTGGTGTCCTACGACGAGGTCGACCCCGAGTTGCGCGAGCGCATCGAGGACGTCATCCTCAACCGCCGTCCCGACGCCACCGAGCAGCTCATCGAGATCGCCGAGAAGTTCCGCGCGGACGCGGGCGCGGTCGAGGAGAAGGCCGACGAGTGGCGGTCGCTGCCGCCGGGCGAGCGGATCACCCATTCCCTGGTCAAGGGCATCGACGACTTCGTCATCGAGGACACCGAGGAGTTGCGGGCGGAGATCGAGGCCCGTGGCGGTGCCACGATCGAGGTCATCGAGGGCCCGCTCATGGACGGCATGAACGTTGTCGGCGACCTCTTCGGCGCCGGCAAGATGTTCCTGCCGCAGGTGGTCAAGTCGGCGCGCGTCATGAAGAAGTCGGTGGCCTACCTCGTGCCCTACATCGAGGCGGAGAAGGACCCGGACGCGGCGCAGAAGCCGAACGGCAAGATCATCATGGCCACGGTCAAGGGTGACGTCCACGACATCGGCAAGAACATCGTCGGCGTCGTCCTGCAGTGCAACAACTACGACGTCGTCGACCTCGGTGTCATGGTGCCGGCCACGACGATCCTCGACACCGCGCAGGCCGAGAACGCCGACGTCGTCGGGCTCTCGGGTCTGATCACCCCGAGCCTGGACGAGATGGTCGGGGTCGCGGCCGAGATGGAGCGTCGTGGCATGACCATCCCGCTGCTCATCGGTGGGGCGACGACGAGCAAGGCGCACACGGCCGTCAAGGTCGACAAGGCGTACAGCGGCCCGGTCGTCTGGGTCAAGGACGCGTCGCGCTCCGTACCGGTCGTGGCCCAGCTGCTCTCCGACGAGCACCGGGGCGAGTTCGTCGAGTCCGTCGTGGCCGACTACGACTCCATCCGTGAGCGGCACGCGGCGAAGTCCTCGGACCGCAAGATGCTCTCGATCGAGGATGCCCGCGCCGCACGCACTCCGATCGACTGGTCCGCGGGTGTCGCTCCCGTGCCAGCGGCCCTGGCCGACGGTCAGAACGTGCATGTCTTCGACGACTACCCGCTTGCCGAACTGCGGGAGTACATCGATTGGCAGCCGTTCTTCAACGCCTGGGAGATGAAGGGGTCCTACCCGGACATCCTCAACGCCCCCGGCAGCGGCGAGGCGGCGCGCAAGCTCTTCGAGGACGCCCAGGAGATGCTCGACAAGGTCATCGAGGAGAAGTGGCTTCGGGCTGCGGCCGTGGTCGGGTTCTTCCCGGCCAACGCCGTCGGCGACGACGTCGAGGTGTACACGGGTGACGATCGAGACTCCGTCACGGCCGTGCTGCACAACCTGCGCCAGCAGGGTGAGCACCGCGCCGGAGTGCCGAACCGCTCGTTGGGTGACTACGTCGCGCCGAAGGAGACCGGCCTGGCCGACCACGTGGGGGCGTTCGCCGTCACCGCGGGGCTGGGTGCGCCCGAGCGGGTCATGGCGTTCAAGGCCGAGCACGACGACTACTCCGCGATTCTGCTGGAGTCGATCGCCGACCGGTTGGCGGAGGCGCTGGCCGAGCGGATGCATGAGCGGGTGCGCACCGAGTTGTGGGGTTACGCGCCCGACGAGCACCTGCACAACGACGACCTCATCAAGGAGCGCTACCAGGGGATCCGGCCGGCGCCGGGGTACCCCGCCTGCCCGGAGCACACCGAGAAGTCGACGATCTGGTCGCTGCTCGACGTCTACGAGAACACCGGCATCGAGTTGACCGAGCATCACGCGATGTGGCCGGGCGCGTCGGTGTCGGGCTGGTACTACTCCCACCCGGAGAGCCAGTACTTCGTCGTCGGCCGGGTCGGGCGCGACCAGGTCGAGGACTACGCGGCGCGCAAGGGCTGGACGCTGGCCCAGGCTGAGAAGCACCTCTCCCCCAACCTCGGGTACCACCCCGAGGACTGAACTGCGCTCGGTATCCGTTCAGTCGACAACGCCCGGTGGATGGCCGCCGGGCGTTGTCGGTCGTCCCACCTAGATTGGCAGGCATGGTCAAGGCCCTCTCCCCCAGCCGCGCGGCGGATTTCAAGCAGTGCCCACTGCTGTACCGGTTCCGGGTGATCGATCGACTCGCGACGGCACCGAGCCCGGCGGCCGCGCGGGGCACGCTCGTGCATGCGGCCCTGGAGCGATTGTTCGACCTGCCCGCCGGTGAGCGGACCCCGACCGCGGCGGTGGAGTTGCTCGCCCCCGAGTGGGCACGGATGGTCGAGGAGGAGCCGGAGCTCGCCCAGATGATCCTCGATGACGAGGCGCTCGACGAGGCGACGTGGTTTGCTGACGCCGAGGCGCTCGTGCGGCGCTGGTTCACCTTGGAGGATCCGACGCGACTGGAGCCGGCCGAGCGGGAACTGTACGTCGAGGCCGACGTCGACGGGCTGGTCCTGCGCGGTTTCGTCGATCGACTCGACGTTGCCCCCGACGGAGCGATGCGGGTCGTCGATTACAAGACTGGCCGGTCTCCCTCGGAGTTGTTCGAGGCCAAGGCGCTGTTCCAGATGAAGTTCTACGCCCTCGTGCTGTGGCGGCTGCACGGGCGGATCCCGGCCATGCTGCAGCTGGTCTACCTCGGCAACGGCGAGATCGTGCGCTACCAGCCCGACGAGCACGATCTGCGCGGCATCGAACGCAACGTCAAGGCGGTCTGGGAGGCGATCACGCGCGCGGCGCAGTCCGGTGACTGGCGGCCGCGTCGTTCGCGGTTGTGCGACTGGTGCGACTTCCGCGAGTTCTGTCCGGAGTGGGGTGGCACTCCCCCGCCGCTGCCCGATCACGCCGCCGAGTTGGCGGTGGATCCGGCGGCGACGGGGGTGCCGGACGGCCCGACCGACTGACGTCCGGACCGGTCGATTCGGGTCAGATGTGGGCGCCGGCGACGGTCGGCAGCAGGTCGGCCGGGGTCAGACCGACGAGGGTGGGGACCTTCACGGAGCCCGGCAGGACGGGGATGTCGACGATGTGCGGGATCGCGATCGTCGGCACTCCCGCCGTGGTGGCCGAGCGCACGCCGGTGGGGCTGTCCTCGAGGGCCACACATGAGCCCGGCGCGACGCCGAGCACCTCGGCGCCGCGCAGGTAGGGCTCCGGGTGAGGCTTGCCGTGGGTGACCTCGTCGCCGGTCACGAGGGCGACGAACCACCCGGCCGGCAGGGCCTCGACGACCGCCTCGGCCAGGGAGCGCCACGACATCGTCACGAGCGCGCACGGGACTCCGTCGGCGTGGAGGGCCTCGAGGAGTTCCTTCGCGCCGGGACGCCACGGCACGTGCCCGCGCACCTGGTCGATGACACGGGCGAGCAGGGCCTCGACGACGTCGACCGGATCCATCTCGAGCGGTGAGTTGTCGAGGATGAACCGCGCCGACACCATGAGGTCGTTGCCGACGAGCTGGTGGGCCAGTTCGTCGCTCCAGACCCCGCCCGCGCCCTCGACGAGTTCGCGCTCGGCGTTGATCCAGTACGGCTCGGTGTCGACGAGCGTGCCGTCCATGTCCCACAGCACGGCCGCTGGGCGGGCCGGGCCACCCGAGGTGGCGGGGGACATCGTGGCGGCAACGTCGATCTCGGGCATGTCAGGGAGTCTAGGCGTGGCGCGCATAGACTCGAGAACATGATCGAAGTCGAGGATGTGCCAGAGCTGCGTGACCCGGTCATGATCCTCGCCTTCGAAGGCTGGAACGACGCCGGCGAAGCGGCCACCGGGGTGGTCGAGCACATGGCCGACCTGTGGGACGCCCAACCGGTGGCCGTGCTCGACCCCGAGGACTACTACGACTTTCAGGTCAATCGCCCGCGGGTCTACACCGAGAACGGCGAACGGCGCATCCACTGGCGCACCACCCGGATCCACGTGGTGCAGCACCCGGACCTGCCCCGTGATCTCATCCTCGTGCGCGGCGTGGAGCCGTCCTTCCGGTGGCGCGCCTTCGCCCTCGAACTGATCTCCTTCGCCACCGAGTTCGGCGCCGACACGATGATCCTGCTCGGCGCGCTCATGGCCGACGTCGCGCACACTCGGCCGATCCCGGTCACGTCGTACGCCGACGACGAGGCCACGGTGCATCGCTTCGACCTCGACCGGGCGAGCTACGAAGGACCCACCGGCATCGTCGGGGTCATCGCCGAGGCGGCCGTGCAGGCCGGGATCACGGCGATCTCCAGCTGGGCGGCGGTGCCGCACTACGCCGGGCACGGCGCCAGCCCGAAGGCGGTGCTCGCGCTCATCGAGACGCTGGAGCGGCTCATCGCGGTGCCCATCGACCGCCTCGACCTCGTCGAGCAGTCCCAGGAGTGGGAGGCGACGATCACCGAGCTGGCCAACGAGGACGACGAGGTGCACGAGTACGTCGAGGCCCTGGAACAGGCTCAGGACACCGCCGGGCTGCCCGAGGCCAGCGGGGACGCCATCGCCAAGGAGTTCGAGCGGTACCTGCGCCGGCATGACGATGACAGCGGCGGCAAGGAACCGCCGACCGCCCGGTCATAGGCCCACCGAGCGGCCCGACGGGAGCACCCCAGACCTGGGCACTCCCGACCGGGATCCCGCAGGATCAGAGGCGCAGCCCCAGCAGGGCGTCGCACATGCGGGCCACCAGACCGGGAGCGGTCGGGTTGTGCCCGCCGGAGGTCAGACACGTGTCGACCCAGTGGTCGATCGCGGCGAGGGCCTTCGGGGTGTCAAGATCGTCGGCGATCGCCGCGCGCAGATCGACGAGCAGCGCCTCGGCGTCCGGAGCGGTGTTGACCGAGACGGCCTGCCGCCACCGCGCCAACGCGGACTCGGCGTTCGTCAGGTCCGCGTCCACCCACTCCCACTCCGTACGGTAGTGGTGGCGCAGCAGCGCCATCCGGATGGCCACGCTGTCGGCCCCCTGCGCGCGCAACTGGGAGACGCGCACGAGGTTGCCGCGCGACTTGCTCATCTTGTGTCCGTCGTACGACAGCAGCGCCTGGTGCACGAACCGACGGGCGAACGGGTGGGTGCCCAGGCATTCGGCCTGCGCCGACGACATCTCGTGGTGCGGGAACACGAGGTCGGCCCCACCGCCCTGGATGTCGAAGGACTTCCCGAGGAAGTGCAGCGCGATGGCGGTGCACTCGATGTGCCACCCCGGCCGCCCCGGGCCGAGATCGCCGCCCTCCCAGGAGGGTTCCCCATCGCGCTGAGCCCGCCAGAGCAGCGGGTCCAGCTTGTCGCGCTTGCCCGGCCGACCCGGGTCGCCGCCGCGCTCGCCGAAGACACCGAGCATGTCCTCCCGCGACCACTGGCTGACGGACCCCAGCGTGGAGGCCTTCGCGAGGTCGAGGTACAGGTCCGGGCCGTGGCAGGTGTCGTCGTTGGCCACCGCGTACGTCGCTCCGGCGGCCGTGAGGGCGTCGACCGCGTCGATGACGAGCTGCATCGCCTCGACCACACCGACGTAGTGCTCCGGCGGCAGCACGGCCAGATCGGTCATGTCCTCGTGGAAGAGCGTGATCTGATCGCGCGCGAGATCGGTCCAGTGCACCCCGTCGCGCGTGGCCCGCTCGAGCAGCGGGTCGTCGACGTCGGTGACGTTCTGCACGTAACGCACCTCGTGACCGGCATCGCGCAGCGCCCGGTTGAGGATGTCGAACGTGACGTAGGTGGCCGCGTGGCCCAGGTGGGTGGTGTCGTACGGCGTGACCCCGCAGACATACATCGTGGCGGTCGGGCCGGCGTCCACGGGCCGGACGGTGCCGGACGGGGTATCGAAGATGCGGGGCGGGACTCCGGTCCCAGGGAGTTCGGGGATGGAGGTCTGCGGCCATGTCTTCACCGACACAGACTAGCGGCGCTTCATCACAACGGCGGCCACGGCACCGACGGCCAGTCTCCCGACGGCACCGGGAAGGCCCCCGTACGCAGCAGTCGCGCCACCCGCGCCTTGAGGGCGGAGACCTCGGGCACCGTCAACAGGTCGTCCAGATCGTCGGTCGACCGCAGCCACCCGTCGAGGTCGGTCAGCCGGCGCACCTCGGCCGCCGGCAGCGGTTCGCCGGCCCACCCCCACAGCACCGTGCGCAGTTTGTCGTCGGCGTGGAAGCACACCCCGTGGTCGATGCCCCACAGGTGCCCGTCGTGGTCGAGCAGGTGCCCGCCCTTGCGGTCGCTGTTGTTGATGATGGCGTCGAACACCGCGACCGCCGCGACCCGAGGATCGTCGGCATGGGTCACGACCACGGGTCGGCCCTGCTCGTCCTCCCCCGACAGCACCGCAATGACGCCGTCCGGCACGCGGTCGGCGGCCACGACCTCCACCGGTGAGGGACACGGCTCCTGCGGGTCCTCCCCGATCCACACCTGCACCGACCCCTCGCCATACGGGCCGGAGCGCAGCACGGTCGGCGGGACGATCTGCCATCCACCCGCCGCCGAGACCAACCACGCGGCACGCTCCCGACGGGCCAGTCCCCCGGTCGGGAAGTCCCACAACGGCTTCTCCCCGACCTCGGGCTTGTAGATGGCGCGGCACGACGCTCCGTCACCGGCGACGTCGACGAGGAGGGCGAGATTGGAGGCGTCGACCAACCGACCCACGACCGTGAGGGTCCCGTGGGTCAGGAGCGCGGTGAGGTCCACGTCAGGCATCGAGCCGCGGTCGGCGGTGGGCGGCCCGCTCAGCGCCGGTACCCGTTGGCGCGTGGGCAGATGTGACCCTGCGGATCCAGCGGCAGGCTGCAGAACGGGCAGTTGGGTCGCCCGGCCCGCACGACGCTGTCGCACCGGCGGGCGAAGGCCAGGGCGTGGCGTGGGGAGAGCGTGACCCGCAGCGACTGCACCCCCGCGTCGGCGGTCTCCTCCGGATCCGAGTCGAACGCCTCGACCACGATGACGTGTCTGGACTGGTCCCACGACAGGGCCAGCGTGTCGACCCGGAACTCGTCCTCGATCGGCGAGGTCAGCGGGTCGTTGTCGACGAGGACCTTCGCGGCCTCGTCGATGGCCGGTGCCTCGGGCAGTCGGCCGACCAGATCGGAGAGTCGTTGGCCGAGCAGGCGTACCTGCTCCTTCTCCAGCGACACGGAGACCGTGCGCTTGGAGTCGGAGGCCTGGAGGAAGAACACCCGCTGTCCGGGCGGTCCGACGGTGCCGGCCACGAAGCGCTCCGGCGGGTCGAAGTCGACGACGCTCATGAAACCGACCCTAGCCCGCGCCGCCGCCAACGACGGCATCACCGGGGCGGGCCACCGACTCGCGGGCCGCCTCGCCGCCGGAGGGCCGACGGGGCACCACACTGTCCAGCGAACGGCCGGTGTCGTTGCAGCGCAACAGCATTGAGCGATGCCCAGCCCAGCGCACCACCGTGGCCGAGGCCGGGTCGACGTGGATGCGCTGGAACCCGCCCAGACCGGTGCCCACGACGTCGGCGACGACCGACTTGATCGGATCGCCGTGCGAGACGGCAATCCACACGGCGTGTTCGCCGAACTCGGCCTCGACCCGGGCATCGAGGTCTCGCACGGTCGTGGTGACCCGGTCGTACATCTCGCGCAACGATTCTCCGCGGTGCTCGGGCGAGGACGGGAAGACCGCGTCGTGCGGGTTGTCCTGCACCGTGCGCCACAACTCCTCGGTGGCGAGATCCTTCAAGGGGCGACCGGTCCACGCTCCGTAATGGCACTCGCCCAGACCATCGAACGACTCGATCGAGACGCGCAGCGCATCGGCCACGACGGCCGCGGTCTCCTGGCACCGCTGCAGGGGGCTGGCCGCGACGAGGGAGATCGGCACGCCGGCCAACCGACCGGCGACCTCGGCCACCTGATCACGGCCGTGATCGTCCAGGGCGATGCCCGGAGTCCACCCCGCCAGCACCCCGGCGGTGTTGGCCGTCGATCGACCGTGGCGCAACAGAATGCAGGTAGCCATTGCGGCAGCCTACGCGGTCGAGCCGAACGTCGGCAGGCGGCACAATGGCCCGGTGATCGTGGACAAGGCGACCTACCTCAACGGCGAACGTCACGAATGTGGTGACCTCAGCGACTCACTGGCGACACTGCGCTCCGCCGGTCGCCCAACGGATTTTCTGTGGTTGGGTCTGAAGGACCCCGACGAGCAGGAACTCGCGTTCGTGCGCACCGAACTCGACCTCCATCCCCTCGCCCTCGAGGACATCGCCGACCCGGGGCGAGCCCGCGCCAAGATCGACTACTACGAGAACACCGTCGTGGCGGTGATGACGAGCCTGGAGTACGTCGAGCGGTCATCGGACATCGAGAGCGGCGTCATCAAGGTCGTCGTCGGGGACAACTACGTGCTCACCGTTCGCTCCGGCGAGGTGCATCCGCTCGGTGGGCTGCGGCAACGCCTGCAGGCGACGCCGCACCTGTTGCGGCGCGGTCCGTTCGCCGTGCTCCACGGCGTGCTCGATGCCCTCGTCGACTCGTACCTGGAGATCGAGGGGGAGGTCGAGAACGACCTGCTCGAGATCGAGGTCGGGGTGTTCGCCGACGGTCGCTCAGTAGAGACCGAGGAGATCTACCGACTCAAGCGGGAGATCCTCGAGTACAAGCACGCGGCGGGGCCGCTGGCGCGGCCGCTGCTCGAACTCGCCGGTGAGGACTCGCGCGTCGAGGACCCGGAGCTGCGACGGCTCTTCGCCGACGTCTCCGACCACCTGCTGCTGGCGGTGGACCAGGCCAGCAACCACGACAACCTGCTCAGCGACATCCTCTCGGCCCACCTGACCCTGGTTCAGGTGCAGCAGAACGAGGACATGCGCAAGATCGCGGCGTGGGCGGCGCTCGCGGCGGTGCCGACGATGGTGGCGGGCATCTATGGGATGAACTTCGAGAACATGCCCGAACTGCGCGCCTCCGTCGACATCAACGGGCACCCGTTCCAGTACGGGTACTTCGTGACGTTGGCGTTCATCCTCGTGATGTGCGGGTGGATCTACCGCATGCTCCGGCGCCGCCACTGGCTGTGAGGAGCACGGTGGCGACGCCGGAGTCGAGATCGTCGAGTGATCAGGTGGCCGAGAGCCAGCCGGCACCCAGGGCGATGAACAGCACGACGCCCAGGGCCACGCGGTACCAGACGAAGGCCATGAGCGAGTTGTGCGCGACGAAGCGCAGCAGCCACGCGATCGAGGCGTAGGCGACGATGAACGCGACGACGATGCCGACGATCATCGGCCCCATGGCGACATTGGCCAGGTCGGCGCGGGTCTGGTAGGCCTCGAACAGACCGCCGGCGGTCAGGGCCGGGATGGCCATGAAGAACGACAGCTCGGTGGCGGTGACGCGGTCGATGCCGCGGATCAGGGCGGTGGAGATCGTCGCGCCGGAGCGGGAGACGCCGGGGATGAGCGAGAAGCACTGACCCAGACCGATGATCAGACCGTCCTTGAGCGTGACGCCGTTCTCGCCGCGCTGCGCTCCGGCCGCGGCGAGTGCGTCATGGCGGCGCTCGGCGTACACCATGACGAGGCTCCACAGGATGAGCGCGCCGGCGACGACCCACAGGCTGCGGAATGGGCCGGTGATGTAGTCCTGACCGAAGTAGCCGACCAGCCCGACCGGCAGGGAACCGACGATGACCGCCCACGCAAGCGACCAATCCGAGTGGGAGCGGTACTCCTTGTCGCGCAGACCTTTGACCCACGCCATGAACAGTCGAGCGATCTTGCGACCGAAGTAGATGAAGGTCGCCACGATGGCACCCATCTGGATGATGACGGTGTAGGCCGTCACGGTCGGGTCATCGACCTGCATGCCGAGCAACTTCTCGGTGATGGTCAGGTGCCCGGTGGATGACACGGGAAGGAACTCGGTCAGCCCTTCGACGATGCCAAGAACGACGGCTTGGAAATAGGAGAGATCCACAGGGGTCCTTCACGTCCGGGATGGAAACGGCCGTCCGTCATATTGCCACGGCTTTCCCGAGACGAATCTGCTCGCCACCTGTGCCCTGCCTGTGAGTGGCGGAGCGTCGTTTCGTCAGCGGGCGGCGTCGCCCGACTCCTCGCCGTCGTCGCCTTCGACGTCCTCGTCGTCGTAGTCCTCGGCGTCCAGGCCGCCGTAGGTCTGCGTGTCGTCGTCCTCGTCGTCCAGGTCGAGATCGTCGTCGTCATCGTCGTCGCTGAGATCGAGGTCGTCGTCCTCCCCATCCTCGGTGAAGATGTCCAGCGGGGTGGACTCGCCGTACGCCTCGAACAGCGCGTCGTCGTAGATCTCGAAGGCATCGGCCACCTCTTCGTACGCGGCCAGGACCCGCGGGTCCTCCTCGCCGTTACGTCCGACGGAGGCTTCGAAGTGTCGCTCCAAGGCAGCGATGAACGTGTTCAGTGCGGCGCGCGGGTCAGCGGTCATGGGGCTACGGTATCGGCCTGCGGCGCTGAGCGACACGGGGATACCGGTCCAATCAGCAGGTGGCGATGAGCCGAGCCAGAACGCGTGTGCCGAAGAGCAGCGCGTCGACTGGAACTCGCTCGTCGATGCCGTGGAACATGCCACCGAAATCGAGGTCCTCGGGCAGGCGGAGGGGCACGAAACCGTACCCGGCGATCCCGAGCACGGAGAGGGACTTGTTGTCGGTCCCGGCAGAGAGGCAGTACTGCAGGATCTCGGCGTCGGGATCCTCGGCGTGGACCGCCGCGGCCATGGCGTCGATGAGCGACCCGGTGGCCGGCGCGGACACGGCCGGCGCCTGGGTCTCGATGATGACCTCCACGTGTTCCCCGGCCAATTGCCGGAGCGTCGTGAGGAACTCCTCCTCGTGACCGGGCAGGAAGCGCCCGTCGAGTTTGGCCGTGGCCTCCTGCGGAATGACGTTGTGCTTGTACCCACCGGAGAGCACCGTGGGCACGGCCGTGTCGGCCAGGGTGGCCCGGACGAAGCCTCCGGCACCGCCGAGGTGCCCGAGGATCGTGTCGAGGTCGGTGTCGGGATCCAGGCCGGTGATCCGCCCCAGGTCGGCGAGCAACCGGGAGACCGGTTCGATGTACTCCCCCGGCCAGGGGTGTGCGGCGATCCGGGCGACGGCCTGCGCCAGGTGGGTGATGGCGTTGTCGGCGGAGGGCACCGAGGCGTGCCCGGCGCGACCGGTGGCGCGCAGGGTGACCCACATCAGTCCCTTCTCCGCGGTCTGGAGCAGGTAGGCCCGCTTGGGGGTGCCCGACGGGGTGGGGAGGGTGACGCTGTACCCGCCGACCTCGCTGATCGCCTCGGTGACCCCGTCGAAGAGTTCGGGGTGCGCCTGGACCAGCCACTGCGCTCCGTACGTGCCGGCGGCCTCCTCATCGGCGAAGAACGCGATGACGAGGTCGCGCGGCGGTTTCGTGCCGGTGCGAGCGAGGTGACGCACGATCGCGAGGATCATCGCGTCCATGTCCTTCATGTCGACCGCGCCGCGACCCCAGATACAGCCGTCGCGCAGTTCGCCAGAGAACGGATCGACCTGCCAATCGGCGGCGTTGGCGGGCACGACATCGAGGTGCCCGTGCAGGCACAGCCCCGGCCGGGTGCGGTCCTCGCCCTCGAGGCGGAGCACGACGCTAGGTCGGCCAGGCACCCGCTCGTAGGTCTGCGGGTCGAGCCCGACCTCGCGAAGCCGCTCGACGACCCATGCCGCGGCCTTCTCCTCGACCGGTCCGGAGTTGGTGCCGTCGTTCGTCGAGTCGATCCGGATGAGCTCCTGGCACAGGCGGACGACCTCGTCCTCGGGGCCGGGCATGGACGTGGCGATCGTCTCCGTCATGCCCGGCACCCTAACGTCCCGGGTCTCAGACCGGCCGGCGGCTGGCCTGGACGATCCAGACGATGACCCCGGCGATGAGGAGGAGCGCGCCGAAGGTGGCGACGAGGATCGAGACCACCAGGCCGATGATCCCGCCGACGAACGCGCCGATCTTGACATCCGGGGAGATGACGACGTTGCTGTCGCACACCACGAGGTGCGTGCCGGTCTGAGCCGCGGTGAAGCGGCCGACGCCGGTGTAGTGGGTGTTGCCCCAGTCGATGTTGACGTCGCCGACCGACTGCACCGGCACCGAGGTATCTTGCGGGCCCGTCACCGTGCAGTCGGGCAGCGACGCCGGGTCGCCCTGGACGAAGATCATCCGGGTCTCACCCGCGGTGATGTCCAGCGGAGCGCTTCCCTCGACGGTCTGGATGCCCTGGTCGGCGACGCTGGCTCCGGTGCGGGCCACGCCGACGATCGCGATGATGCTGCCGATGATGCCCAGTGCGAGGATCACGGCTCCGATCGCGGTCATGATCTTGCCGGCGAGGGCACGGGAGCGCGGTGCGGGCGCGGCAGGCGGGTACGCCCCGTACGCCGGCGGGGCCGGTGGCTGGGCGGGCGGGGCCGGCGGCGGGGCAGCAGGTCCGTCTTGCGGGGTGGGTTCGTTCGGGTCGGTGTCGCTCATCGTCATCCCATTTCCGTGGTGCGACTCCCCCGAGCCGCGATAGGTCCAGCCTAGGGAGAGAACCCCGCCGCATCTGTCAGGGAACGCCCGAGTGTGGCCCTGGTGACACGTCAGGGTCGGTCAGGGGTCCCACGGTCCTGCCAAGCGCGGCGTATCCCGCGCGCTGGCGAGGACCCCGCAGCGTCCTGGCAACCGCGAAGTATCCCACGCGCTGGCAAGGACCCCCGGGTGCGTCAGCCGAGGTGGATTGCCTCGGCGATCGGCGTCTCGCCGGTGTTGAACTCGATCGTGCGGCCGATCGTCGTCTCGTCGGCCAGCACGGCGGCGATGACCGCAGCGACGTCGTCGCGGGGCACGGTCCGGCTCCCCCGCGGGTCGCCCACGGTGATCCGCCCGGTGCCGGGCTCGTCGGTCAGGCCACTGGGCCCGACGATCGTCCAGTCGAGGTCGGTGCCATGCAGGTGCGTATCGGCGGCAGCCTTGGCGTCGGCGTAGGCGCGGAACGAGTCGCCCTCGGGCACACCGTGCTCCGGCCCGGCACCGAAGTAGCTCACCATGACGTACCGGCGAGCCTGCGCGTGCATCGCCGCCTGCATCGAGCGGATGGCCGCATCGCGGTCGACGGCGAAGGTGCGGTGCGGGTTGCCACCCCCGGCCCCGGCGGACCAGACCACGGCGTCCTGGCCGTGCAGCAGCGCCGTCATCGCCGGCACGTCCATGAGTTCGGCGTCGGCGACCTCGACCGTGGCCCCCTTCTCGGCGACCTCCGCCTCGTGGTCCCGATTGCGCACCCAGGCGGTCACCTCGTGACCGCCGGCAACCAGCAGCGGGATGAGTCGAAGTGCGACCTTGCCGTGACCGCCGATGACCGTGATCCGAGACATGTGAGTGCCGTCCTTCGTGTCGTTGTTCCCCGAGTCGACGCGTCGCCGACTCACCTCGACCCTAGCCGGATCACAGATCCAGTTTCAGGACTGCGGACCGACAGCGCGAGACGCACACGAACATGACGTCGCCGGCGGCTTGTTCATCCTCGGTGAGGATCGAGTCCCGATGCTCGATCTCCCCGTCCAAGACCTCCGTTTCACACGTGCCACACGTGCCCTCGGTGCAGGAGAACGGAATGGAGATCCCATTGGCGAGAAGCGTGTCCAGGACGCTGGTCTTCGCGTCGACGGGGAACTGCTGCCCCGTCGACGCGATCTCGACGACGAAGTCACGGTTGTCGGACTCGTCGATCTCCTTCGGCGCGAACCGCTCGAGGTGCGGGGCCGGTCGCCCCGCCCGTTCACAGACATCCTCCAAGGCGACGAGCATCGGCTCGGGGCCACAGGCGTAGATCTCGGCGTCGCCGGCGTCGGCGACGACCCCGGCGAGGTCGAGCAGACCGGCGACGTCCTGCGGCACGAGCGTGACCCGATCGCCGAACTCAGTGGCGAGTTCGTCGGCGAAGGCCATGCTGGCCTGCGAACGGCCGCCGTAGTACAGGTGCCACGCGTCCGGGGCGGTCGCCGCCACGGAGCGCAGCATGGCCATGATCGGGGTGATCCCGATACCACCGGCAATGAAGACGTAGCGCGCCGCCGCGGCCAGCTCGAAGTGATTGCGGGGCCCGCGCAGCCGCGTGCGGACACCCTCGACGAGCTCGTCGTGAACACGCGCCGACCCACCCCGCCCGGCCGGCTCGCGCAGCACCGCCACGGTCAGCGCATCCCGGCGGGCCGGATCGCCGCACAGCGAGTACTGCCGCACCGTGTCATCGTCGAGCAGGATGTCGATGTGCGCGCCCGGCTCCCATTCGGGGAACTCACCGCCGTCGGCACGCGCGAACGTGAGACGCACAACATCCAGCGCGGGCTGCTGCCGATCGACGACGTCAACGTCGATGATGTCGGTGTTGCCCACGAGGCTCTCGGATACCACCATGTCGATTTTCCTCCGGGACTCTCACATTATCTATCTGTCGTAGATTAAGATCGGTTGGCACCACAGGTCAACCATTCGGAGAGGACGTTTCCCGTGGCTCGCCCCACTCGCCCCCTCATCAGCCGTCAAGGCGCCGTCGAACAGGCCATCGCGCTCATCGACGAAGAGGGCCTGGACCAGTTCAGCCTGCCGCGGCTGGCGAAGAAGATGAACGTCAGCGCGCCCTCGCTGTACTACCACTTCGCCGACAAGGACGAACTCCTCGCCGAGATCTCCCGCGCGATCCTCAAGGAGGTCGACGCCACGCCGTTCTCCGAGGACCTCACCTGGCAGGAGTGGGCGGTGGCGGCGTCGCTGCAGACCCGGCGGGCGATCCTGCGGCACGAGAACGCCGCTCCGATCGTGTCGCGCTATCCCCCGCGTGACACGCTGACCCGCGCCTACGAGCACTCCGCGCGCTACTTCACCGAGCACGGCGTGCCACCGGAGGATCTGGCGCTCGTGCTCAACGGCCTCGAGCGGTTGACGGTCGGGGCGGCCACGGCCGAGGCGATGATGGACCCGGCGAGTCGGGCCCGGGTCTTCGTCAACGTGACGGAGGAGGAGCAGCCTCACCTGAGCGCCGCCGTGACCGCGAACCAGCGCACGCCGGAAGAGCTCTTCGCCGACGCGATCCGGGCGTTCCTGCGCGGTGCGGTGATCTCCACGGCGGAGGCGTCGCGCGTGGTCGCGACGGATTCCGCCCAGGCCTAACCGGCCACGAGCCCGGCGGGCACACCGTGCGCCTGCAGGCTGGCGATGGCCTCCTCTGGATCGCGGCGCAGCAACCACTGCGTCAGCACACCGGCAGCGGCCGCGCGGTTGGCCAACCGCCCCGGGGTCGTACCCAGGGTCGGGTGGTCGGCCAACTCCGGACGCCCGACGGCCCGACACAGCGCGGCCCAATCCGCGTCGTCTCGGATCGACACCACGCAGAATCGCCCGTGTGCGCACGGGAACACCCCCGACGGTGCCTCACCGACCGCGAGATTGCCCTCGGCCTCGGCGATGCCGGGTATCTGGGACTCCGCCGCGAGATGCCCGCCAAGATGGCTGCGCACCACATCGACGCTCCGCACGCGGATGTCGGACTCGGGTCGATCGGAGAGGGCCACTGCGGACACGAGCACGTCGATGAGCACCTCGATGACATCACCGGGATAGCCCAGTGGTGGGTCGATGCGTCGCACCGGCACCCCGGGTCGGCGCCACAGGTCGGCCACGCCGCTGCGCGCCCGCAGCGTCGCCGGGTCGACCTGGTCGCGATCGATTGACGGAGGCGTGATGGGCTGGGTGCTCGTCGTCGCGCGCCTCGACCAGGGGGTACGGCCCTCGGCGGCCACGGCGTCGCTGAGCCACTCCCCCACGACCTCAGCTTGGTGCTCACCACCACGCGGAGCGCCGTGCCGCCACCCGATCGGCACACCGTCGACGGTCGCCACGGGCCCGGGAACGGCCACCGGGCGCCGCGCCAGGTCGGGGAATGTTTCGGCCGGTTCCCACTGCACCCCGGTGCCCTCGCGCAGGATGTCGCCGATCGTCGCGGGAGTGTCGGTGCTCTCCATGCCCACACTCTCCTGCTCCGCGGCGCGTGCCACCGCCGCGGCCAGCACGTCCACGGCGATGACGTCGACCGTCGGGGCGCGGCCGGTCTCGACGAGCGTGAGCAGCCCGTGGAGTGCAGCTCGGGCCTCGTGCGCCCCGATCAGCCCCTCGGCCAGCCCCACCGGCGGCAGGACCGGTTCCTCCTCCGCGCCGGTGTGGGCGACCAGACCGGCCAGGGCGCTGAGCAGGTGCTCCGTGGCGGGCAGGTCGGCCAACGGCCCGGCTGGGTCGAAGGGCCGGATCGTCACGACAACCGGGCCCGACGGCGCTCCGGCCATCGCCCCCGTGCCCGGGTGCCCGGTCTGCCCGGCCCGACCATCGAGGACGATGTCGGCCTCGGCGATCAGGGCGACCAGCGTCGCCTCATCGTCCGCGTCGCCGGCAGCCAGGGTCACGCCACGCTTGTTGGCGTGGGTCATCTCTCGCAGCCAGGTGCTGACCTCCGCCATGGGCTGCCGCTGCGGGGCACTCGGATCGGTGACGCGGACGACGTCCGCACCGAGATCGGCGAGCAGGCGCCCGGCGGAGCCGCCCAGATCACCGACCAACTCCAGCACCCGCAGTCCGCGCAGCGGCAGCCCGCTGTCCATCAGCGACCGGCGCCCGCGGTGGCCGCCTGGGCGGCGAGTTCGGCGTCCAGCACCCGGTGGAGGTGCTGCGGAGCCGCCTCGTTGCGCCCGTACAGGTAGGTCGAGTCGGCGACGGCCAGGGAGTTGGTCTGGATCGTCTCCTCCATCGGCCAGTCCTCCTTCGTGGCAGCCTCCTCGAGGATCTCCCACGAACGCCGCAGCCGCTCGGCCATGCGCTCGTCGTAGGTGTCCGGGTCGGCGAGGAAGCGGATGCGGATCGTGCATTCACCGGCCGTGGTCAATGACGGCCAGGTCGTCCAGAACTCCACGTGGTCGGGCGTGATGGCGGCGTTGACGTTCGGGAACAGGAACACGGCCGACCCGACGTGACGGTAGAAGCCCTCGATGTTCTCCTCACCGGCCTGGACCTTCGTCTCGAGCTTGACCCTCGGGGTGAACGACTGCATGTGCAGCCCGAGATCGTCGACGACGCAGGTGTTCGTCGCGATGAGCCGACCCACACCGGTCGGGTGGAGGAACTTCGGGTGGAGGCTGTCGACCGCACCGTCCACGACGAGCTTCCAGTTGACCGGCAGGGTGAACTCCTTGTCGAGCACGAGCAGGGAGTTCTCGTAGTTGAACTGGCTCAACCGGGACTCCACCTCGGCACCGAGAAAGTCCGCGACCGAGATGGGGTTCTCCCCCGGCTCGAGGGTGACCCAGATGAACCCGTGGCGCTCCTCGGTGTGCACGGCGAACAGACCGTGGCAGAGCCGGTCGAGCGGCTCGAAGAACTGCGAGTACGGGATGTGCGTCAGCGAGCCGTCGCGGTCATAGGTCCACCCGTGGTACTGACACGTGAACGCGCGCTTCTTGCCCGACTCGGCCTGCTCGACGCGACCACCGCGGTGGCGGCACACGTTGAGGCTCGTGTGCACGCTGCCGTCGCGCTGGCGCACGATGAGCAGCGGCGAGCCCAGCACGTCACGGGTGATGAAGCCGCCGGCATCGGGCAGCTCGGAGTGATGCGCGACGACGAGCGGCTTGGTGCGCATGAGCGCGCGCTCGCGGGCGGCGTGGTCGTCGTCGATGAAGTTCGACACCGGCACGCGGAGCTCCGAGTCGGCCAGGTGCGTGGTGTTGTCGCGGATGTAGGTGACCAGCTGGTCGAGGACGTGCTGGTTGGTCTCCATGTCGTGTCCTTTCAGTGGGTCAGGGAGATGGCGGAGTCGGGGCGCGCCGGGAACTGCTGGCGCAGCAGCGGCTTGGCGAGCTTGCCGGAGAACGTGCGCGGCAACGGGCCGTCGACGGCCACGGCCGACTTGGGCTGCTTGAACTTGGCCAGGTTCGCCGCGGCGGCCTCGTGCAGTCGCGCGGCGACCTCGGAGGCGTCGCCCTGGGTGTTGAAGACGACCATCGGCACCTCGCCCCAGGTCTCGTCCGGCACGCCGATGACGGCCAGTTCCTGCACGCCCTCGACACCGGCCAGGACGCGCTCGATCTCGGCCGGGTAGACGTTCAGACCACCGGAGATGAGCATGTCCTTGCTGCGGTCGACGAGCTTGAGGAACCCCTGCTCGTCCTGCAGGCCGAGGTCACCGGTGCGCAGCCAGCCGTCGACCATGACCTCGGCGGTGGCCTCGGGGCGGTTCCAGTAGCCCTTCATGACGTGCGGGCCACGCACGAGGATCTCGCCGACCTCGCCGGGCGCGGCCCAGTTGCCGGGCTCGCCGATGCGCAACTCCGTGCCGAGCAGCGGCAGACCGGCGAAGCCGGGGCGGGAGACGGCGTCCTCGTAGCGCATCATCGTGGCCAGGCCGGCGACCTCGGTCAGGCCGTAGACCTGGGTGAGCACGAGGCCGCGGTTGCGGTAGGTCTCGAGCAGGTCGGGGCGCACCGGAGCGCCGCCCGCACCGGCGAAGTTGAACTGCGCCACATCGCGGGTGGCGAAGTCCGGCATCATCGCCATGCGCTCGTAGATGACCGGCACCAGGGTGGTGGCGGTGACCTTGTGCTTCTCCATGGCCTGCAGGCCGCTGTCGGGGTTGAAGTCGCACAGGATCATCGTGGCGCCGGGGTAGACGACGAACTGCATGAAGACCGAGATGCCGGAGCCGGTGTAGACCAGCGGCGCGGCGGCCAGGACGCGGTCGCGCCCGGTCAGGCCGGTGGCGAGCACGGCGGACTGGGCCACCGAGAGGATGTTCTTGTGGGTGAGCATCGCGCCCTTCTGCACTCCGGTCGTGCCGGAGGTGTAGCAGATGAAGGCCACGTCGTCCTCGACGACGTCGATGTGCGGAGCGTCGCCCGCTTCGACGAGCAGGTCGGCGTACGGGCGGTGGTCGGTCGGCTCGGTGGTGAAGACCTCGAATTCCGACTGCTCTCGCGCCTGCGACAGGAGCGCGGCAAAGTCCCCCTCGGCGACGATGATCTTGGGCGTGCAGTCGGCGATCATGCCGGCCAGCTCGGGCGGCGCGAGGCGGAAGTTCAGCGGAGCACAGATCGCGCCGGCCTTGAGCGCGGCGAGCATGAGCGCGGCCGTCTCGAGACGGTTGCGCATGAGGATGCCGACGCGGTCGCCCTTGACGATCCCGTTGGCGGCCAGGCCGCGGGCCAGGGAGTCCGACACGGCGTCGAGCTCCTGCCACGTCTGGACGGTGTCCTCGAAGACGATGGCCTCATGCTCGGGGCGAGTGCGGCCCCAGTAGCGAACGAGGTCGTTGATGATCATGCGTGCTCCTTGACGGGGTTGTTCGACGTGCGGTCGGCGTCGGTACCGACCTGAGTGGATGCGGGGGTGGCGTCGGCGGCCTGGATGGCGGTCTCGTCGTAGCCGGCGATCGTGGCCAGGACGTCGCGGGTGTCGGCGCCGAGTTCGGGGGCCGGGGCTGGAGCGAACTCCTCGCCCGCGGCCCGGACCGGCGAGACCATGAGGTCCAGATCGACGCCGCGCACGGTGCTCCGGTAGGTGTTGCGCCGGGCCGTGAAGTGCGGGTCGACGATGAGGTCGGCGACGGTGTTGACCGGCCCGCCGGCGATGTCGTGCTGTTGGAAGATCTCCATCCACTCCGCGCGCGTTCGGGTGGCGAAGATCTCGCGCAGTTGGCTCCAGACATATTCGCCGCGCTCGACGGTGCCCTCGTCGATCGTCATCAGGTCGACGTCGGCGAGTTCCTCACGGCCGACGGCACGGCAGAAGGTGCGCCAGAACTTCTCGACGTGGGCGACGAAGAGGATCGCGCCGCCGTCCTTGGTGCGGTAGGCCTCCAGGCGCGGCCAGTCCGGCAGGCGCCCGTCGGGCAGCCAGCCGGGCCGTTGGACTGTGCGGCCGACGTTGAGGGTGGCGTCGATCTGGTCGGGGATCCAGCTGGCGGTGACGTCGACGCCGCTGACCTCGACGCTGCGGCCGCGGCCGGTGTTGCGGGCCTCGTGCACGGCGGCGAGCACGGCCATGGCCCCGTAAGCGCCCATGGCGTACATGCCGATGGTCGGGGCGGTGCCGCCGGCCATGCCGCGGGTCGGAGCGTCGTCCGGCAGTTCCACGTCGCGCAGCCCGGCGTAGCCGTCGAAGACCGGTCCGCCGGAGCCGAGCGAACTGTAGGGGCCGCCCGCGCCGTAGCCGCTGATGCCGCAGAAGACGAGCTTCGGGTTGACCTCGGCGAGCACCTCGGGGCCGATGCCGAGCCATTCGAGGTATCCGGAGCGCAGGCCCTCGATGACGACGTCGGCCTCCTTGGCCAGGTCGAGGAACGCGGCGCGCCCGACGTCGGTGCGTAGGTCGAGGCAGATGCTCTTCTTGCCGCGGTTCCAGCGCAGGTGCATGAAAGCCGGGCCGTCGGGGCCACCGACGGCCTGGAAACCCCCGACGCGCACGCCGTCGCCGACCGGGCCGGACTCGACCTTGATGACCTCCGCGCCCAGGTCGGCGAGGTGCCCGCCGACCGACGACGGGGCCAACTGGGCGACCTCGATGACCCTCAGGTCCTTCAGCATCGAATATCCCGCCACTACCTACCCTTTCGTTGGTGTTTCTCGTGGTGCTCGTGCACTCGTGAACTCATGCCGTCATGCCCGGCCCGCCGAGCCAGACTCCGACCTGCTCGCCGGAGACGTAGGCGGCACGGTCGCTGACCAGATGGGCGATGGTGTCGGCGATCGCGGACGGTGGGATCTGTGGCCAGGCGTTGGCCAGGGTGTTCTCGCGGTCACCGTCCTGGGTCATGGCGGTGTCGACGAAGCCGGGGATCACCGTGTTGACCGTGACACCGCGCCCGGCCGCCTCGATGGCCAATACCTGGGTCAGGGCGACCAGACCCGCCTTGGCCGCGGCGTAGGCCGACGTTCCCGGTGAGATGGCTCGACCGCCGCTGGGGCTGCCGAGGAAGACGACTCTCCCCCAGCCGTTCTCGTACATCGCCGGGAGTACGGCGTGGGTGCAGTAGAACGCGCCGTTGAGGTTGACGCCGATGATCTGGTCCCACGCGGCCGGGGGCATGCGTCGGGCCGAGCCTGGGCGAAACAGCCCGGCGTTGTTGATGAGGATCGTTGGCGGAGCGCCGAGCCCCTCGGCCGCCCGGTCGATCAACCGGGCGGCCTGGGAGGCATCGGACACGTCGGCCTGGACGCTGATCGCGCGGCCGCCAGTGGCCTTGATCTGGTGCACGAGCTGGTCGGCGGCAGCCTCGCTGTGGGCGTAGTTCACCGCCACGGCATGACCGTCCTGGGCGAGGCGAAGGGCGATCGCCGCGCCGATTCCGGTCGCGCCGCCAGTGACGACGGCCACTCGTGCATCAGACATGGGAGCTTCTGACCTCAGCGGGCCATCGGCAGGTGAACCGTCTTGGTCTGGAAGTACTCCTCCAGACCCTCCGGGCCGCCCTCGCGGCCCAGACCGGACTGCTTGTACCCACCGAACGGCAGGGTGAAGTCCATCGTCGCGGAGTTGACGCTGACCGTGCCGGTACGGATGCGACCGGCGACCTCGAGGCCGTGCTCGAGATCCTCGGTGAACACCGCTCCGGAGAGCCCGTAGATCGAGTTGTTCGCGATGGCCACGGCGTCGTCCTCATCCTCATACGTGATGATCGAGACGACCGGGCCGAACACCTCCTCCTGGGCGACGCGGGCGTTGGGGTCGACGTTGTCGAGGAGCGTCGGCGCGACAAAGAAACCGGTCGGCTGGTCCTCGGGTCGGCCGCCGCCGAGGACGACCGAGGCGCCGTCTTCCTTGGCGATGTCGATGTAGCCCATGACGCGGTCGTACTGTCGCTTGGACGCCAGCGGGCCGAGGACGAACTGTGGCTGGTTCGGGTCACCCATCGGCAGCGCGCCGTAGGCCTGGACGAGCGCGGCGACCACCTCGTCGTGCCGGGCCTTGGACACCAGGACGCGGGTCAGGAGCACGCAGCCCTGGCCGGACTGCATGCAGCTGCCGATCGGCAGTGACGCCGCCACGTGGTTCAGGTCGGCGTCGTCCAAGATGATCGCGGCCGACTTGCCGCCCAGTTCGAGGGAGACCCGAGCGACCCGGTCGGCGGCCAGCGACATGATGTGCCGCCCGGTCGCCGTGCTGCCGGTGAAGGTGATGTGATCGACGTCGGGGTTGGTCACGAGTGCCTCGGAGGCCTCGCGGTCGGCGCACAGGACGCTGATGACGCCCTCGGGGATGCGCCCCTCCGCGACGAGTTCGCCGAGCACGTCGGCGAAGACCGACGGTGACAGCGGCGCCTCGGGGGCGGTCTTGAGCACGACGGAGCAGCCTGCGGCCAGGGCCGGAGCGACCTTGAAGGCCATGGTGCCGACCGGGCCGTTCCACGGGATGATCGCGCCGACGACGCCGACGGGCTCCTTGACGATGCGGCTGACCCCGCCGTCGGTGCGGGTCCGGTCCTCGCTGGTGACGAACTCGCGGGCGACCTGGGCGACGTTGCGGAACAGGCCGACCGACATTTGCTGGACCTGGGTGCTGACCGAGACCGGCACGCCGACCTCGAGCACGCCGATCTGGGTCAGCTCGGGGATGCGCTGTTCGAGGCGGTCCGCGATGGCGTCGAGCACGTCGGCGCGCTCGGCGATGGGCGTGTTGGCCCACACGCCCGCGTCGAAGGAGGCACGCGCGGCAGCCACGGCGCGGTTGATGTCCTCGGGGGTGGCCAGGCGCACGCGCGCGGCGGGCTGTTCGGTGAAGGAGTCGATGAGATCGGTCCAGTCGTTCCCCGCGGACTCGACCCACGATCCTCCGATGAAGACCTGCTCGCGGTCGGTGATCTCAACGCCTGCAGTGGCGGTGGTGGTGCTCATGGTTGTCTCGCTCTCTGCGGTCAGCGGACGTTGTAGCCGGCGTCGACGGGGAAGGTGACACCGGTGATGTACCGGGCCTCGTCGGAGGCGAGGAAGACGATGGCGTTGCTGATGTCGACCGCCTCGATGAGTTCCACCGGCATCGGGTTCTTGTAGGACTCGTCGTTCATGACGTCCGGGTTGGCCTGCAGGAACGCGCCGTACTCGGCGTTGGCGACCATCGGGGTGTTGACGCCGGTGGGGTGGATCGTGTTGACGCGGATGAAGTGCGGGGCGAGTTCCTTGGCGTAGCGGCGCATCAGGCCGACCACGCCGTGCTTGGCCGCCGTGTAGCCGGTCTGGCCCGGGAAGACGTTCAGGCCGATGCTCGTCAGGCCGGCTGCCGAGCTGGTGATCGCGATGGACCCGCCGTTGCCGCGCTCGATCATGCCGGGGACGCTGACGTCCAGCGTGTGCCAGACGCCGGTGAGGAGGACGTCGATGGCGTCGTGCCAGGCCTGGCGCTGATTGCCCTGGTCGATGACGGGCATGATGCCGGCGTTCGGCACGACGATGTCGACCTTGCCGAACCGCTCGATGCCCAGGTCGTGGGCGGCCTGAACGTCCTCGTAGTTGCGCACGTCGCCGATGGAGGTGACGATCTGGCCGCCGGCCTCCTTGACGAGGCGCTCGGTCTCGGCGAGGTCCTCGGGCGTGGCCATCGGGTAGAAGACCGTGGGGATCTGCGCGCAGATGTCCATCGCGATGATGGACGCGCCTTCCTCCGCAAGGCGGACGGCGTGTGAGCGCCCCTGCCCGCGGGCTGCCCCGGTGATGAACGCGACCTTGCCGTTGAGTCGACCCATGGGATGACCTTTCGTCGTTGAGTGCCGCTCCTGAGCCCCGTTGCTACAGGGTGGCCACCCAAACGCTAGATAATCTACGACCCGTAGGCAAGGCCTTGAGGCAAAAATCTTTCGCCTTTAGGCAACGGAGCGTCGAGCGGTCACCTCGCGGGGCGATCGCGGACCTCCGCCGCGCCAACTCTTCCCGTGGGTGACGCGCCGGACAGCATGCAGTCGCACATCGACGCGATGAAGGCCTTCGGCGAGTCGGCCGGCGGCACCCCGCCGCAGATCACCGATCGCCGAGGAGTACATCTGGGCGTGAGCGCCCGCGTTCCATCAGAAGGAGATGTGCCCCTGACCCGCGTACCTGCGGATCAGGGGCACATCGTCACAGTGCGGGCAGCACGTCCGTGTGCGTGAAGTCGTCACCCAGGAACAGAAGGGGCTCGCCCGTCAGTGCCGCCAGGGCATAGGCGAAACAATCGCCGAAGTTGAGTCTTGCCGGATGCCCAGACCCCTTGCCGAAGTCCCGGTAGGCCGCGCGGGCCACAGTCACGTGCGCCTCGTCGACGGGGACGACTTCGAGACGAAGATCGGTCACCAGCCGATCCAGCTGCCGAGAGATTCGCAAGGGCTGGCGCGAATCGAGGACGATGTCTGTCTCGAGGAGGGTGCCAGCGGAGATCCGGACGGACGGCGCCGAAAGCAGGATATCCAAGAAGCGCCGAGCCTCCGGCTCACCCTCGTGGATACAGACGAGTACTGAGGTGTCGACGATCACGCAGGGAGCCCGTGGTCGTCGTACATCTCGTCCATCACGCGCCGTGTCTCGGCCCGGTCTGCGTCCGTCGTCCCCGACTCGATCTCGTCCATGAGACGCCAGAGCCTGGCACGCCGCGCGGCATCGCCCTCGGACTTCTCCAACTCATCGAGGCGGCGCTGCAGCGCGTCCTCGATGGCCCCCGTCTGGGTGGCACCCGTCCGGCGTGCGACCTCGCGCGCGAGGCGGTGCACGCGCTCATTCTTGATGTTCAGCCCCATTACTAAACCCTTTCTACCCCTGATGGTGAAAGTCTACCCCCACTGGGTCCTAGGTGCGCCGTCCATGCACATGTAGCAGCCCCAGAAACGACGAATGGTCCGTGACCTGCGATCTCTCGCTGGTCACGGACCATCTCGTTCGTGTCCGAGGGGGGACTTGAACCCCCATGCCCGATAAAGGGCACTAGCACCTCAAGCTAGCGCGTCTGCCAATTCCGCCACCCGGACAGGGCGCATCGCTCGGGTCCGGTTGGGCCCTTGCGACGAAGGGAAACAGTAGCACCCGCCCCCGGTCTCACGCCAAATCGGGCCACCCCGATCGGCTCGGATACGCTGCTCCTCGTGCCCGATGCTCCCGCCACGACCTCCCTTGAGGCGGTACGAGCCACCCGTTTTGCCCTCCCCCTGCGCGAGGGCGGCTCCATGCCCGGCCTGTTCGAGGCCGATGACCTGGGCATGTACGTCGTCAAGTTCCGCGGCGCCGGCCAGGGCCTGAAGGTCCTCGTCGCCGAGGTGCTCGTCGGCGAACTCGCCCGCCGCCTGGACATTCGCGTCCCGCGACTCGTCACCATCGACGTGCGCCGCGAGATCGCCCGGTACGAGGCCGACGAAGAGGTCCAGGACCTCCTCACGGCCTCCATCGGCTCGAACCTGGGCGTCGACTTCCTCCCCGGCTCCTTCGGCTACGACGGCTCCACCCCGGCCACCGCAGCCGAGGCCGACGCGGTCATCTGGCTCGACGCGTACACCGCCAACGTCGACCGCACCTGGTCGAACCCGAACCTGCTCGTCTGGCACGGCCACGTCTGGACAATCGACCACGGAGCCGCGCTCTGGTTCCACCACATGTGGCCCACCCGCGGCGCCGACGCCGCCCGCTTCGCCGACCAGCCCTTCGACGCCTCCAAGCACGTCCTCGCCGACCTGTCGGCGGACCTGCCCGGCACGCACGCCCGTCTGTCGGGCCAGATCACCGAGAGCCTCGTCCGCGAGATCGTCGATCTCGTCCCAGAGGAGTGGCTGGAACCGGCCCCGGGTTTCGAGGGACCTGACGATGTGCGCGAGGCCTATGTCACGCACCTCCTCATGCGGCTCGATCACGCGCCGGCCTGGTTGCCCACGAACCTCGGTGGTGCCCGATGAGCAACATCATCGCCCGCACCACGACGGAGCATCGTCCGGTCGCCAACGTCGCCCGGTCCACCGACGTCGGTCACCCCTACCAGTACGTCGTGCTGCGCGCAGTGCCACGCGTCGACCGCGAGGAGTTCCTCAATGTCGGGGTCGTGCTGCACTCCCAGGAGAGCGACTTCCTCGACGCGGCGTTCACCGTCGACGAGACCCGCCTGCGCGCCGCCTTCCCGGACATCGACCTCGACGCCGTCCGTGCAGCCCTGGAGATCGTCTGCGCCGTATGCCGCAGCGAGACCGGACGCGGCCTGCCCGACCTCGGTCCGGCCGTGAAGCGCTTCGGGTGGATCAGCGCTCCGCGTTCGACCGTCGTGCAGCCCGGACCGGTGCACGGCGGCGTCACCGGCGACCCCGCGGCCGAGCTCACGAGACTCCTGAGCCGCCTCGTCGGCTGAGCCGCCGGTCACAGACATCACGGTCCCCTGCCACGGCCGCGAGTCGGGCCGCTAGGGTCGGGCCATGAGCCTTGAACGACCAGAAGCACCGAACCCCTACGACTACCTGCCCGAGGTGCCGCGCTTCACCGTCGAGAGCCCGTCCTTCACCGATGGCGCGAACCTGCCCGAGGACCACGTCTTCAACAGCTGGGGGCTGCACGGTGGCAACTCCTCCCCTGCGCTGACCTGGTCCGGCGCTCCGGAAGGCACCAAGGGCTACGCGGTCACCTGCTTCGACCCCGACGCCCCCACGCCGAGCGGGTTCTGGCACTGGATCGTCGTCGGTATCCCCGCCGACGTGACGAGCCTGCCGGCCGGCGCGGGCACGCCCGGCGACGCCGACCTGCCCCAGGGCGCGTACCACCTCAGCAGTGACTTCGGCACCCGCGGTTACGGCGGCTGCGCCCCGCCGGCCGGGGACATCGCGCACCGCTACCAGTTCGTCGTGCATGCGCTGGACACCGACGACATGGGCCTGCCGGAAACCACCCCGGCCGGTCAGGCGGCGTTCAACATGACGATGCACACCCTCGGCCGCGCGATCATCACCGGTTTCTACCAGGTCAAGGCCTGACCGACCTCCCCCACCCCTCACCGAGGGAACAATATTGGCGACCTAACGCGCCGTTAGGTCGCCAATATTGTTCCCTCGGCGGGTGTCGGGGCTACCGCGTGGCGTAGAACGCGACGGCGGAGGACGCGGCGACGTTGAGCGAGTCGACGCCGCCCGCCATGGGGATCTTCACGCGGACGTCCGCCGCCTCCGAGGTCCGCCTCGAGAGCCCGTCCCCCTCGGTCCCGAAGACGAGCGCCAGCTTGGGGTGATCCTGGGCCACCAGCTCATCGAGCGGGATCGCGTCGTCGGCCAGCGTCATGCCGGCCACGACGTACCCCGCGTCCTTGAGCTGGGCGACACCGCTCGGCCACGGCTCGATCCGCGTCCACGGCACCTGGAACACCGTGCCCATCGACACCCGAATCGACCGGCGATACAACGGATCGGCGCAGCGCGGCGTGACGAGCACGGCATCGACGCCCATCGCCGCGGCCGACCGGAAGACCGCGCCGACGTTCGTGTGATCGACCAAGTCCTCCAGAACGGCGATCCGCGACCGAGACGAGCTCTGACCGGTGGCCTCGAGCAATTCACTGACGGAGCGCGGTTCGGGCCGGTGCATCGAGGCCAGTGCACCTCGGTGCAGGTGGAAGCCCGTGAGTTGCTCGATGACGTCGTGCTCACCGACATACACCGGCACACCATCGGCCTCGGCGGCCTCGACGATGTCCACGAGGTCCGTCAGCCACCGGCGCGCCATGAGATAGGAGCGCGGTCGATGCCCGGCTCCCAACGCCCGCCGGATGACCTTCTCGGACTCCGCGATGTACAGCCCCGACGCGGGCTCGCTGACGCGGCGCAACGCGACATCGGTCAACCCGACGTAGTCGCGCAGCCGCTCGTCGGTCGGGTCGGTGATCTCGATCGGCATCAGCCGAACACCAGCCGGGCGATCCCGAGCAGGCCGACGACGACGATCACCGCGCGCAGGATCGGGTCGGGCAGACGCCGCCCCACGCCTGCACCGATGAACCCGCCGATCAGGGTGCCGATGACCAGGTAGAGCACGACGTCCCACATGATGTGCTGCGGCGCGACGATGAGGAAGACGACCGACGAGACGAGGTTGGCCGTCAGCGCGAGGATGTTCTTCCAGCCGTTGAGGCGCTGCAGCGGTTCGGACGACAGCACCGACAGCAACCCCATGAGGATGACGCCCTGCGCGGCTCCGAAGTAGCCGCCGTAGATCCCGGCCAGCGTCAATCCACCAGCCAGGGCCACGCGGTGCCACATCGGTTCGTGCGCCTGGTCATCGGAGTGTCGCCCCCGGGCCCATCGATTCAGCCGCGGGCCGAAGATCACCAGCGCGATGCCCAGCAGGATCAGCACCGGCACGATGACCGAGAACGCCTCTTCGGGGAGCATCAGCAGCAACAACGCCCCGATGACCGCACCGGCAAACGACCACGGCACCAGACGGGTCAGCAACCGCTTCCACGTGCCCGCCAGTTCGCGGCGATAGCCCCACGACCCGGTCAGTCCCCCGCCGAGCATGCCGATGGAGTTCGACACGTTTGCGGTCACGGGCGGGATCCCCAGAAACAGCAGGGTCGGGAACGTCACCAACGAGCCGGAACCGACGATGGTGTTGATGGTCCCCGCCCAGATCCCGGCGAGGATGATCAGTACGGCTTCGAGCGGTGTCACCCGCACACCTTACGGCTGCGGCGGCTGCTCCCCCGGCCCAGCCTGGTGCTGCGGCGGCAGCGGCGGGGTGTCCGCCGTCGGCTGGATCGGCGGCTGCTGGCTCTTCTGCGGGGCCGCGTGCTCGCTGGCCTCATCCGTCCAGCGCTCGGCCTCGGCGCGGGCCTGGCGCAGTGCCTCACCCGGGTCCATGAGCGCCGTCTCACCGAGCACGTCCTCGTCCTGACCGACCTCCGGCTCGACCCACTCGTCGCCGTCGAGCTCCTCGTCCGCCTTGCTGGGCTGACCCAGCGCGTTGCCGATGCCCTTGAGCGCCTCGGTCAGCTCCGAGGGGATGATCCACATCTTGTTCGAGTCGCCGCGGGCAATCTGCGGCAGCACCTGCAGGTACTGGTACGCCAGCAGACGCTGCGTCGGCTTGCCGCGGTGGATGGCGCCGAAGACCTGGCCGATGGCGCGCGCCTGACCCTGCGCCTCGAGGATCCGCGCCTGGGCCGAACCCTCGGCCCGCAGGATCTGCGACTGCTTCTCACCCTCGGCCGTGAGGATCTGCGACTGCTTGACACCCTCGGCGTTGAGGATGGCCGCGCGCCGGTCACGCTCGGCCTTCATCTGCTTCTCCATCGACTCCTGCACGCTCATCGGCGGGTCGATCGCCTTGAGCTCGACCCGGTTGACGCGGATGCCCCACCGACCGGTCGCCTCGTCCAGGGCACCACGCAGCTGCGCGTTGATCTGGTCACGGCTGGTCAGGGTCTGTTCGAGGTCGAGCGAACCGATGACGTTACGCAGGGTGGTCACCGTCAGCTGCTCGATGCCCTGGATGAAGTTCGCGATCTCGTACACGGCCGACTTGGCGTCGATGACCGTGTAGTAGATGACCGTGTCGATGTTGACGACGAGGTTGTCGGAGGTGATCACTGGCTGCGGCGGGAACGAGACGACCTGCTCACGGAGGTCGACCTCCGCGCGCACCTTGTCGACGAACGGGATGAGCAGGTGGATGCCGCCCTCGAGGGTGCGGTCGTAGCGGCCGAGTCGTTCGATGATCAGCGCCGTCTGCTGCGGCACGATCCGCACGGTCCGGAAGAGGATGACCAGCGCCAGCAATATCAGCGCCAGAACGAAGATCAATACGGGTTCCATGGTGGGCGATTCCCCCTGGGTTGGTTGGTCCTGCGGTCAGGTCTGGCGGTCAGGCCGACGGTGTGGTGGGCTCCTCCGGAGCGCGCTGGAGGTCCTTGGTGACGATGACGTGCGCCCCGTCGATCTGCAGCACACGCACCTCCTCGCCCGGTTCGCATGGCGGATCGTCGTCGGGCGTGCGGGCGCTCCACGTCTCACCGTCGAGCTTGACGCGGCCGTCGACCTCGGTGACCGTCACGACGACGCGGGCGATCCGACCGACGACGCTCTTGGAGCCGATCTGGTGGTCGGTGCTGTCCGACGACAGCTGCCGCCGGATCAGCGGGCGGATCGAGAAGAGCAGCAGCAGCGCCACGATGACGGCAATGAGCACCTGCGCCAGGATCCCTAGACCGAACGCCGCGGCGATCGCCCCGGCGAGCGCTCCTCCGACCATCATCAGGAAGACGAAGTCGATGGTGATGGTCTCGATTGCGCCGAGAATGAGCGCCACGGCCAGCCACGCCAGCCACAGATTGTCATCAAGCCATTCCATGATCTCCTCCTTGACGAGCACGAGCGGAGTAGCGATCCCCGTGCTTGTTCAACTCCAGGGGCATCCCGAAGGTTTCACCGAGGTTCTCCTCGGTCAGGGTGACCTCGATCGGGCCCTGCGCGACGATGCGCCCCTCACGGATGAGCAGCACGTCGGTGAAGTTCGGCGGGATCTCCTCGACGTGGTGGGTGACGAGCACGAGGGCCGGAGCGTAGATGTCCGCCGCGATCGCGGACAGTCGCGCGACGAGGTCCTCCCGGCCGCCCAGATCGAGCCCGGCGGCCGGCTCGTCGAGCAGCAGCAACTCGGGGTCGGTCATGAGCGCCCGGGCGATCTGCACCCGCTTGCGCTCCCCCTCCGAGAGGGTGCCGAAGGTGCGATCGGCCAGATGCGCGGCGCCGATCGCCTCGAGGAGTTCGGTCGCCCGATCGTGGTCGAGGGACTCGTAGTTCTCGCGCCACCGACCGATCTGCCCGTAGGACGCGGTGACGACGACGTCGCGCACCAGCTCGCCGCGCGGGATCCGCTCGGCCAGCGCCGCGCTGGACAGGCCGATGCGGGGCCGCAGTTCGAAGACATCGACCGCGCCGAGGACCTCACCGAGGATGCCGGCGACCCCGGACGTCGGGTGCATGCGGGTTGCGGCCACCTGCAGGAGCGTCGTCTTGCCGGCCCCGTTGGGCCCGAGGATGACCCATCGCTGCCCCTCCTCGACATCCCAATACACGTCGTCCAGAAGGGTGTTGGCGCCACGTCGGACCGTGACCCCGGCGAAGGCGAGGACGTCACTCATGTGTTCGACCCTACTAGGGCCGGTTCGTCCGGCTCGGTCAGCCGCGCCAGCCGGCCAGACTCGCCGTTGCGGCGTTGGTCGCCTCGGCCAGGGTGTGCTCGGCCTCGCGGTGCAGCCGGCGCAGTGCCGTCGACCGGGCCCACGATCTCGACGACGTGAGGGCGCCATCGGGCACGCGGGCACCGAGATCCGCCATCGCGGAGATGGTCGAGGCGAGGCGGATGACCTTGAGTGCCCGCGGGGGCAGCCCCGCCGGCAACGCCCAGTCGGCGCCCAGCGTGGTGTCGGCCAACTCGCGCGCGGCGGAGTCGGCAAACGGTTGCCCGCCGATCTCCTCGAGTTCGGTGGTGGCCTCGAGGA
>NZ_BCRE01000033.1 GCF_001552435.1 Kribbia dieselivorans NBRC 106261 | reverse complement strand
TGAGCCGCCCCGCCGGCCCGGCTCAGCGCCCGCCGGCGCGGCTCAGCGGACGCAGCCGCGCCGAGAACCGGACGCGGGTCCCGGATGGCTGATTGTCCTCCCAGCGGATCGTGCCGCCCAGGTCGGAGACGAGCGAGGTGACGATCCGCGTCCCCAACCCGACACGCGAGGGCCGGTATCCACGCGGTAGACCGACACCATCGTCCTCGATGGTCACCCGCAGGATGTCCTGACCGTCCTCGTCGCTGCGTTCGCCGGTGATGGTGATCGTCCCATCACGGTCGGCCAAACCGTGCTCCGAAGCGTTCTGTACGAGTTCGGACGTGATCATCGCCACCGCGGTGGCATCCTCGGCCCGCATCCGCCCGAACGACCCCTGCAGCCGTGACGAGATCCGATGCTCGCTCGTGGCCACCTCGATGACAGACCGCAGGCTCCGCCGCGCGATCTCGTCGAAGTCGACCGTCTCGTCGAATCCGGTGCTCAGGGTCTCGTGGACCAGCGCGATGGTGCCGACTCGCCGTACGGCCTCGTTGAGCGCCACCTGACCCGGCCCCTCGGGCAGCCGCCGCGACTGGAGCCGCAGCAGCGCCGCCACCGTCTGCAGGTTGTTCTTGACCCGGTGGTGGATCTCGCGGATCGTGTCGTCCTTGCTGAGCAACTCCTCCTCGGTGCGGGTCAGCTCACTGACATCGCGGATGAGGATGAGCGCGCCCTCCCGCCGGCCGCCGCGGGTCAGGGGGATCGCCCGCAACGCGACCGTCGCCGACCCCACGCTGACGTCCGCGCGCCACGGCGCCCGACCCATCGTCACCACGGCCAACGACTCGTCGACTGCATCGCCGTCCCTGAGCAGCGAGGTGATGATCTCGGTGAAGTTCTGCCCCATGACCTCGCCGTCGTACCCCAGTCGGTGCACCGCGGAGAGCGCATTGGGGCTGATGTAGGCGGTGGTGCCCTCGGCGTCGATCCGCACGATGCCGTCGCTCACCCGTGGAGCACCGCGACGCCCGGTGGTCGAGTTCGCCGTCGGCCACTCCCCCGACGCGATCATGTCGAGCAGGCGACTGGCGATCTGTTGGTAGTTCGACTCGAGGTTGCTCGGGGTGCGCAACCGGTCCAGGTTCGTGTGGCGCGACAGCACCCCGATGACCTTGCCGTCACGCGTGATCGGCGCGGTGTCGGTGCGGATCATCGTGCCGCCGCTCTGGCTCGGCGCTCCGATGTGGATCTGCCGGTCGATGGCGGTGGCATCGAGCAATTCGGCCAGCGCCTCGCTCGGGGGTCGGCCGACGAGGTCGTTGAAGAACACCATCGACCCGGTCATCGGGCGGGTGTGCGCCGCCGCGCGCCAGTGACCGTCCTGGCGCACCCACACGACAAGGTCGGCGAAGGAGAGATCGGAGAGCACCTGCCAATCGCTGGTGAGCTTGATGAGGTGCTCGCGGTCGGCCTCGTCGAGGTGGTCGGCGCGTTCGAGGCCGTCGGTCAGCGTGCTCATTGGGCCAACACTACGGCCCGCCGAACACCACCGGAGCCCGGTACGACCAGGTGGTCGTACCGGGCTCCGGTCAGCGGTCGCGAGACCGCCGGGCGAACTCAGCCGCGGCGGGCCTGGATGGCCTCGGTGGCCTGCGGCAGCACCTGGAAGAGGTCGCCGACGACGCCGAAGTCGACGAGCTCGAAGATCGGCGCCTCCTCGTCCTTGTTGACGGCGATGATCGTCTTCGAGGTCTGCATGCCGGCGCGGTGCTGGATGGCACCGGAGATGCCGGCCGCCACGTACAGCTGCGGCGAGACCTGCTTGCCGGTCTGGCCGACCTGGCTGGTGTGCGGGTACCAACCGGCGTCGACGGCCGCGCGCGAGGCGCCGACGGCCGCGCCGAGGGAGTCGGCGAACGCCTCGACCGGGGAGAAGTCACCGCCGGTGCCGCGACCGCCGGAGACGACGATCGGAGCCTCGGTCAGCTCCGGGCGGCCGGTGGACTGGCGCGGCTCGGACTTGGTGATCTTCGCAGCGGTGGCGACGTCGGAGAGGGTCACGTCGACCGGCACCTGCGTGCCCGCCGCCTGGGCCATCTCGATGCCGGCGCTGTTCGGCTTGACGGTGATGATCGTCGTCGGCGTGGTCGCCGAGGCCTGCACGGTGTACGAACCGGCGAAGACCGACTGGGTGGTCTGCGCCGCTCCGTCGACCGCCTGCACGTCGACCGCGTCGGTGATCAGGCCGGCGTTGATCTTGACCGCCAGGCGACCGGCGATCTCCTTGCCGGCCGAGCTGGAGGCGATGATCACGGCAGCCGGGTTGGCCTGCCCGGCGATCTGGGCCAGCGCCTCGGCCTGCGGGGCGACGAGCGCGCCGGTCACGGCCGGGTCGGCGACGACGTAGATCTTCTCCGCGCCGTAGCGGGCCAGCACGTCGGCGGCCTCCTGGACGTTGCTGCCGATGAAGACCGCCGACGGGGTGCCCAGGCGACGGGCGATGTTGAGCATCTCGGCAGAGGTCTTGCGGACCTCACCGTTGTCGTGGTCGACGAGAACGAGAACTTCAGCCATTACGGGTGATTCCTTCCTTCCGGGCCGCGCGGGCTCAGATGAACTTCCGGGAGGCGAGGAACTCGGCGAGCTTGGTGCCGCCATCGCCCTCGTCGGTGACGATCTCGCCCTTTTCGCGCGGCGGGCGCTTGGCGAAGGAGTCGACCTTCGTCCACGCGGCGCCCAGGCCGACCTGGCCGGCGTCGACGCCGAGGTCACCCAGACCCCAGGTCTCGACCGGCTTCTTCTTCGCGGCCATGATGCCCTTGAAGGAGGGGTAGCGCGGCTCGTTGATCTGGTCGGTGACCGAGACCAGGGCCGGGAGCGTGGCCTCGATCGTCTCGGAGGCGGTGTCACCGTCGCGGCGCGCGGTCACGGCGGAGCCGTCGATCGTCAGCTGCGAGGCGTAGGTCACCATCGGCAGGTTGAGGCGCTCGGCGAGCATGGCCGGGACGACACCCATGGTGCCGTCGGTCGAGGCCATACCGGTGATGACGACATCCGGAGTGCCGATCTTCTCGATGGCCTTGGCCAGGAGCAGCGAGGTCGCCGGGGCATCCGAACCGTGGATCGCGTCGTCGGTGACGTGCACGGCCTTGTGCGCACCCATCTGGAGCGCCTTCTTGAGCGCGTCGGCGGCACCGGCCGGGCCGACGGTCAGAACGGTGACCTCACCCTCGCTGGCCTCGACGAGCTTGAGGGCCTCCTCGACGGCGTACTCGTCGAGTTCGCTGAGCAGACCATCGACGCCTTCGCGGTCGGTGGTGTTGTCCGAATCGTTGAACGTGCGCTCGGACTGGGCGTCCGGCACGTGCTTCACGCAGACGACGATGTTCATCAGGGAATCGTCTTCTTCCTGTGGGTCGGGTTGGTACTGGTAGATCGTGTCAGGCTATCGAACGGAAAGCACCATCGGACCGCCGTGATACCTGCCACGGCGGTCCGATGGGTGTGTCCGACACGGATGGTCGTGGGGCGAGGTTCAGGCGCCTTCGAACGTGGCCTTGCCCGGGCCGTTCTCGATGAACGAGTTCATGCCGTTCTCGCGGTCCCGGGTCGCGAACACACCGGAGAACAGCATCTGCTCGATCTGCAGACCGGTGGTCAGGTCGGTGTTCATGCCGCGGTCGACGGCCTCCTTGGCGGCGCGGATCGCGTAGGCGGGACCGCCGACGAACGACTTCATCCACTCCTTGGCCGTGGCGTAGACCTCCTCGGCCGGGACGACCCGGTCGACCAGACCGATCGCGAGGGCCTCGTCGGCCTTGACGGTGCGGCCCGAGTAGATGAGGTCCTTGGCCTTCGAGACGCCGATCAGGCGCGGCAGCCGCTGCGTGCCGCCCATGCCCGGAATGACGCCGAGCGTGACCTCGGGGAAACCGAGCTTGCCGTTGTCGGCCAGGACGCGGAAGTCACAGGCCAGCGCGGTCTCGAGCCCGCCGCCCAACGCGAATCCGGTGATGGCCGCGACCGTCGGCTTGGGGATGCGGGCGAGCGAGTCGATGCAGTCGATGAACTCGCCGGCGGCGTCGACCATCTCGGTGTACGACATCGCCGCCATCATCTTGATGTCGGCGCCGGCCGCGAAGGCACGTTCGCCGCCGTAGACGATGACGGCCGCGACGTCCTTGCGCTCGGTGGCCTCACGCGCATACGTGCGGATGGCCTCCTGCACCTCGGTGTTGAGGGCATTGAGCGCCTGGGGGCGGTTGAGACGGATCGTCGCGATGCCGTCCTCGACCTCGAAGAGGACGACGTCCTCGGTCACCTCCGGCTGCGGCTGGTCACTCATGCCTGCTCCTGCGGGTTCTGGTCGGTCAGGGTGCTTCCGCCGCCGAGCGCGGTGGCCTGCTCGTGCCACACCTGCACGCCGTGCATCGTCAGCGGCACGGCCATCGAGAGGATCTCGCGCACATCGGTGCCACCGACGAGCAGGCTCTCGCACGCGACGAGCAGCAGGTCGCTGTTCTCGCCGACGACGGCGGTCTTGATGAGGTAGTAGGCGGCGTTGACGTCGGCGCAGATGCGCAGGCGGGCCTCGGCGTCGGCCGGGGCGCTCTCGTCGATCATCCACTGACCGAACACACGCAGGGCCGGCATGGGCTCCTCGGTGCAACGCACGTAGAGGCGCTGACCCTCGTACTCGAATTCCACATCGCCGTCGTTGTCGATCCGCGGTTCGGAGCCGAGCGCGAGCAGCGAGTCGCGGACGATGTCGACCAGGGGAACGTTCTGTTCCTCTTCGGGCTGAGCGGCCGTCGGCGGCCCGCCGACGAAGTTGGGCAGGGCGGTGGGATCAGTCATGGACCCCAACCTATCGCCCACGATGCAGGTGCGGCAGGCATTGCCCTGCGGTGCCCGCCTACGCTGACCCCCATGGACCACCCCACCGGCACCCGCGTGTCCTCCGACACGGATCTGCAACCCAGGCCCGGCGTGACGGTGGTCGACAACGGTACCTTCTTCTCGGTCTACGCCGCCCATGCCGAGGCGGTGTACGTGTGTCTGTTCGAGGCCGGCGACACAGCCGGGGTCACCGAGCGGCGGGTGCCGCTGCCGCACCGCACCCACGGCTGGTGGCACGGCTTCGTCGAGGGAGTCGGCCCGGGGCAGCGGTACAACCTGCGCGTCGACGGTCCGTGGAGCCCCCACGACGGGCACCGGCACAACGTCAACAAGTTGCTCATCGATCCGTACGCCCAGGCGCTCGAGGGTGACGTGGCGCTGACCGAGGAGATCTACGCGCACACCGTCGAGGCACCCGAGATGACCGGCGACGACGAGATCCGCTCGGGGTTGGACAGCCGGGCGTGCGTGCCGCGCTGCGTCGTCGTCTCCGACGAGTTCGAGTGGAGCATCGTGCCCCGGCCGAGGCACCAACTCAGCAGCACGGTCATCTACGAGGTGCACGTCAAGGACCTCACCCGGCTGCACCCCGACGTGCCGGAGCACCTGCGCGGCACATACGCCGGGATGGCCCACCCGGTCGTCGTCCACCACCTGCGGCGGCTCGGGGTCACGGCCGTCGAGTTGCTCCCGGTCAACGCCCTCTTCTCCGAACCGCACCTGCTGCGCGAGGGGCTGATCAACCACTGGGGCTACAACCCCCTGTCGTACTTCGCCCCCAACCCCGCCTATGCCGCCGCGACCGACCCGCAGGGCGTCGTCGACGAGTTCAAGGGCATGGTCAAGGCGCTCCACGAGGCCGGCATCGAGGTGATTCTCGACGTCGTCTACAACCACACGTGCGAGCAGGGCGTCGACGGGGCGTGCCTGAGCTGGCGCGGTATCGACGCCAAGACCTACTACCGGCTCGATGAGCGCGGCGTCGACGTCGACGTCACCGGGTGCGGCAACACCCTCGACCTCTCCGAGCCCATCGTCGTGCAGATGGTGCTCGACTCGCTGCGGCACTGGGTTCAGGCGTACCACGTCGACGGCTTCCGGTTCGACCTGGCCGTGGCACTCGCCCGGGGGCCGCAGCACGACTACGACCCGCATCATCCGTTCCTGACCGCACTGCGCTCCGACCCGGTGCTCAGCCGCGTCAAGCTCATCGCCGAACCCTGGGACCTCGGCATCCACGGGTGGCGCACCGGTCAGTTCCCGCCCCCGTTCTCGGAGTGGAACGACCGTTTCCGCGACGGCACGCGGGCGTTCTGGTTGACCGACCTCAATCTGGCCCACCGCGGCGAGTCGCACTTCGGTCACGGGGTGCGCGACGTCGCGACCCGCCTGGCCGGGTCCGAGGACATCTTCGGCGCGAACGACCGGGGCGCGACGGCCTCGATCAACTTCATCACCGCCCACGACGGCTTCAGCCTGACCGACCTCGTCAGCTACGACCACAAGCACAACGAGGCGAATCGCGAGGGCAACCGCGACGGCACGAACAGCAACCGCTCGTGGAACCACGGCCTCGAAGGGCCGACCGACACCCGCGCGGTCAACCTGCTGCGGCGACGGTCGATGCGCAACCTGCTCGCGACGCTCCTGTTCTCGACCGGGGTGCCGATGATCACGGCCGGTGACGAGATGGGGCACACCCGGCAGGGCAACAACAACCCGTACTGCCAGGACAACGAGATCACCTGGCTGAACTGGGATCTCGAGAAGTGGCAGCGCGACCTGCTGGAGACCGCGCGGTTCCTCGTGCAATTGCGGCGTGAGTACCCGGCGTTGCGCCAGCAGCACTTCTTCCGCGGCGAGCCGGTCAACAGCGACGGCACGGCGGACATCACGTGGTACGACGTGCATGGTCACGTCATGCAGCCGCACCGCTGGTCGGATCCGAGTACGCGCACCTTGCAGATGTTCGTCAACGGAGCGCGGTCGCACCACCGGTCGATGCTGCTCGTCCTGCACGGCGGGAGCGGCGCGCGGGACGTGACCCTGCCCTCACCGGCGGGCGTGCGCGGCTACCGCCTGCTGTGGGACTCGATGTGGAATCGGCCGGGCGATCCGGGCTCCGTCAACCCGCCGGGCATCGTCACGATCGGAGCCTCGTCGGTCCGGGTTCATTTGGCCGTCGACGAGCCCTAGCGGTTCGAGGTATTACGCGTCGGAGTTCCGACGCGCAATACCTCGAACCGGGGGGGTGACGTGGGGTCGCGGGGTCAGTTCGCGGCGACCTCGAACGTCGTGGTCGAGTGGGACACCTGCCCGTACGGATCGGTCGAGCGCACCGAGACGGTGTGCGTGCCCGCCTCCAGCTTCGCCGGGAGTGGCGCTGTCCACAGGTGCGAGCTGGCCTCCGGCCTGACCGGACGCTCGGCGCCGACGTTCGTGGCCCGCAGCAGGCTGATGTACGGATCGTTCATCGGCGCAGACTGCGTCATGGCCGCGAAGCGACCGCCATCGACGCTGACCTCGACGCGGTGGCGCTCGCCGCCATCGAAGACGTTGGCCGTCAGGGTCGGCACCTGCGGCGCAGTCCAGTCGGCCGGCTGGTAACGCACCGGCGTCGTGAAACCGGCCGATCCGCTTGGGCCGGTGGGAACGTGGGTTGCCTTGCCCTCTCCGCCGGAGAAGGACAACCGCATCTGGAAATCTGCCGGCAGACTGGCCGCCTTGTAGCGAGGCGTGTACTTCGTCCCGCTGAAGTTCAGGTGGTAGTAGCCGTTGGGGTTGCCGTCGGCCATGTCCGCCGCACGGACACCGCGCGCGTCAAGGGGCCCACTCCCCCAGCCTCCGCCACGAACCTCGGCGAGGACCTGGTGGTGGAACGACGAGATGCCCTTCCATCCGTCCTCCGGACCCAGGTACATCTGCCAGCTGTTGGACGTGTCGTGACCCGAGACGCTGTAGATCTTCTTGCGGTCTCCGAGCACCTCGAAGAGGCCCGGCAGATTGGCCGTGTTGACCCCAGCCGACGTGGTCGCGTTCGTCTTCAGGGGGATGTGCGTCGCGAGCACGACGAGCTTGTCCGGGCTCACCTGTGCAAGGTCTGCCTCGAGCCACGCCAACTGGGCATCCGTCAGCAAACCCCGGTACCCCTTGTTCGGGCCGAGGTGCTCGATGTTGTCCATCGCCACGAAGTGCACGTCACCGTAGTTGAAGGAGTAGTCCGTCGGGCCGTAGACCGACTTGAAGGTGTCCATCGAGTGCTCATCGGTGAGCGCGTCGTAGTCCATGTCGTGGTTGCCCGGCAGGTTCCACCACGGAATGCCGACCTCGGCCACAGCGGCGTTGTGCTCCGGGAAGAGATCGAGGGGGTCGTTGACGACATCACCGACGGTCAGGCCAAAGAGCGCATCGGTGCCCTTGAGTTCGCTGATGACGTCCTGGCGCAGATCCCCGACCTCCTTGGAGTTCTTGGTCTGCGGGTCGGCGAAGAAGATCGCGTCGAACTCCTTGCGCCCACCATTGCCCTTGCCCGGCTTGGACTTGTCGGCGACGAGGGCGAAGTCGATGGACTTCGGCAAGGGACCAGTCGGGGCGATGCCGCCGTACTTCAACGCCTGCGGAGTCCCCTTCGGGTAGTGCCGGTAGTAGAACTGCGGCAACTGCACGTCGTTGACGGGGACCATGTAGTCGGAGGGCTTGGAGATGAAGATGATCGTCTCGTCGTCCACGGACAAGCTGTACGCGCCGTCCTTGTCGGTCGCCACGACATCGTGCCCGTTGGAGACGGCGACGTTCGCGATGCCCGGTTCGTTCGCGTCACGACGGTTGTTGCCGTTGAGGTCGTTGTAAACGATGCCGCGGGCGGTCTCCGAGGTCGTCGCCGCCGTACCGGAGGCCGCGATGGCAGGGAGAAGCAGGGCCAGCGTCAGCGAGGCGACGCCGCCCGCTCTGAGGTGCTTGATCATGGGTGATCGATTCTGTGGGGGGATGGACGCACAGAAACGTAGGCGCGGCAGCAGAATCCCGATCGAGGGCGGCGTGACGTGAGGGTGAACGACTGGCGAACACTGCACCTGAACGGTTCGAGACGTGAACGGTGCGCGACCTCAACGGTTCGAGGTATTGGCGACCGTTGTAGCGGTCGCCAATACCTCGAACCGGGGAGGTGACGTGGGGGCCGGGGCGTCAGGCGTTGGCGACCAGACCGAGCTCCGCCGGGGAGGCGAGCAGGTCGTGCTTGGGCAGGATGCGCACGGTGTAGCCGAAGGCCCCGGTGCGCTGCAACGTCAGGTCACCCTCGAACTTGCTCTTGCCGTCGTCGTACGTCTCGGTCAGCACCAGCGGCATGATCTCGATGTCGCGCAGCACGTCGTCGCCGCGACCGGTGTGCCCGGAGACGACCTGCACGTCGACCTGCTCGGCGGTCAGACCGTTGAGCTCGAGGTACGCCTTGACGTGCACCGTGTCGCCCACCTGCGGGGTGTCCGGCAGACCGGAGGACTCGACGTGATCGACCCGCACGCCCGGCCAGGCGGCGCGCACGGTCTGCTTGTACGCGGCGAGGTCCTTGGCACCGGCGTTGTCGTCGTTCCCGGCCCGCCAGCCGGCCCGCGCCGCCGGCACGTACAGCTCGCGCGTGTAGTCCTGCACCATGCGCGTGGCCAGAACCTTCGGCCCGAGCGTGCTCATCGTGTGCAGCACCATCGACAGCCAGTTGTGCGGCAGCCCGTCGTGGTCACGGTCGTAGAACCGCGGGGCGACCTGGTGCTCGATGAGGTCGTACAGCGCGGCCGCCTCGATGTCGTCCCGGCGGTCCGGGTCCTCGACGCCGTCGGCGGTCGGGATGGCCCAGCCGTTCTCGGTGTCGTACCACTCGTCCCACCACCCGTCGAGGATCGACAGGTTGAGGCCGCCGTTGAGCGCGGCCTTCATACCCGAGGTGCCGCAGGCCTCGAACGGACGCAGCGGGTTGTTCAGCCAGACGTCGCAGCCGGGGTAGAGCGGGCGGGCCATGGAGATGTCGTAGTTCGGGAGGAACACGATGCGGTGGCGCACCTCGGCGTCGTCGGCAAACCGCACCATCTGCTGGATGAGCTGTTTGCCGGTCTCGTCGGCCGGGTGCGACTTGCCGGCGATGACGATCTGCACCGGCCGCTCCGGGTGCAGCAGCAGGCGCTTGAGCCGGTCGGGGTCACGCAGCATCAGGGTGAGGCGCTTGTAGGTCGGCACGCGGCGCGCGAACCCGATCGTCAGCACGTCCGGGTCGAGGACCTGCTGGGTCCACCCGAGTTCGGCGTCGCTGGCACCGCGACCGAGCCACGACGTGCGCAGCCGCGAGCGCGCCTCGTCGACGAGCTGCTGGCGCAGTTCCCGCTTGACCGCCCACGCCTTGGCCCGGTCGATGCCACCGACGGCCGCCCAGTCCTCCGGGCGGTCGAAGTCGCTGTGGCCCAACTCGTCGTGCGCGACCTGGAGGAGCCGCGAATCGACCCACGTCCGCGCGTGCACGCCGTTGGTGATCGACGTGATCGGCACCTCGGCGGCGTCGAACCCCGGCCAGAGGCCGTTGAACATCGTGCGCGACACCGCGCCGTGCAGCCGCGAGACGCCGTTGGCCCGCTGAGCCAGACGCAGCCCCATGACGGCCATGTTGAACACGCCCGGGCTGCCGCCCTCGTAGTCCTCTGCGCCCAGGGCGAGCAGCCGCTCGGTGGGGATGCCCGGCAGGGCCATCTCGCCGCTGAAGTACGTCTGCACCAGGCTGGCGTCGAACCGGTCGATACCGGCCGGCACGGGCGTGTGCGTGGTGAACACCGTCGCGGCGCGCACGACCTCGAGCGCCTCGTCGAACGTCAGGCCCGCATCGAGCACGAGCTCGGAGATGCGCTCGATGCCCAGGAAGCCGGCATGACCCTCGTTCGCGTGGTAGACCGCCGGAGCGTGGGTCCCGGTCAGACGGGCGAACTGGCGCAGCGCGCGCACGCCGCCGACGCCCAGGAGCAGTTCCTGCTGGAGACGGTGCTCACCTCCGCCGCCATAGAGGCGGTTGGTGATGTTGCGGGCGGCATCGTCGTTGCCGGGCACATCAGAGTCGAGCAGCAACAGCGGCACCCGGCCGACGTCGGCGCGCCACACGTGGGCGCGCAGTTCGCGACCGCCGGGCAACGGCAGCGCGATGACGACCGGAGAACCGTCGGGCTCGCGTAGCAGGGACAGCGGCAGGTCGTCGGGGTCCAGGACCGGGTAGGTCTCCTGCTGCCAGCCGTCGCGGTTGAGCGACTGGGCGAAGTACCCGGTCTTGTAGAACAGGCCGACGCCGACGATCGGCACGCCGAGGTCGGAGGCCGACTTGAGGTGGTCACCGGCGAGGATGCCCAGACCGCCGGAGTACTGCGGCAGCACCTCGGTGATGCCGTACTCCGCGGAGAAGTACGCGACCGTCTGCGGCACACCCTCGCCGGCGTTCTCGGCCCCGTACTCGTGGTACCACCGCGGAGCCGTCAGGTACCGGTGCAGATCGGCCGCCGCGTCCTCGACCCGACGGCAGAACTCGTGGTCGTCGGCGAGCGCACTGAGCTCCGCGGGGGCCATCGCCGAGAGCATCGCGACGGGGTCCTGCCCGACCTCCTCCCAACGCTTGGGGTCGATGCCCCGGAAGAGGTCACGCGTGGGCGAGTGCCACGACCAGCGCAGGTTCGTGGCGATGTTGCCGAGCGCGGCGAGCTGCTCCGGGAGGACGGTTCGGACGCTGAAACGACGAATGGCCTTCACAGGCGCGAGTGTACGGGTGGCAGCGACCACGCGCCCGTCGAGCCGCATCATCGACGCAACACGTCGGCAGGCTTGTGCGAGACCGGGCGCCGTGGCGGCGCCCGGCGCGATAGCGTCGGACGAGAACGGCCCGCGCACCTCCCCCGCGCCGGGTCCGGACGGTTTCCCACCGACGCAGCAGGAGGACGACGTGCCCCCCGAGCAGGACCAGACGACCGTCAGCGCCACCCGGCCGACCGGCCCGGCCAACCCGAGCGGCGACGCCGGTCAGGCCGCGACCGTCCGCGACACGATCGAGATCCAGGAGCGGGTCGCCCAACCCGACGCCGTTCCCCACGCCACGGCCGGCGCCGGTTCCGACCTCACCGCGCACGACACCACGGTCACCCCGGTGAGCCTGCCGCCGCAGCACCCGCTGGGCCGTATCCCGGTCCTGAACGTGCGCCCGACCGTCGACGGCAACCACTTCCCGGTCAAGTCCGTCGTCAACGAGAACTTCTGGGTGCACGCCACCGTCTTCCGCGAGGGCCACGACGCCGTCAACGCCACCGTGGTCATCATCGACCCCGACGGCAACGAGTACCCGCAGACGATGACGTGCATCAACGTCGGTCTGAGCGAATGGCGCTCCCCCATCGCCGCCACCGGACCGGGCATGTGGGCCTACCGCGTCGAGGGCTGGTCCGACCCGTACGCCACGTGGCGCCACGCCGCCACGGTCAAGATCGACGCCGGCGTCGACGTCGACCTCATGCTCGAGGAGGGAGCGATCCTGCTCGAGCGCGCGGCGGCGACCGACGACCGCACCCCCGAGCAGGCCGCGCTCCTCACCGCCGCGGCCGCCGTGCTGCGCGACACCGGCCTGGACGTCGACGAGCGCCTCGACGCCGGCATCAGCGACCCGGTCGCCGGTGAGCTGTGGCAGCGCCCGCTGCGCGACATGGTCACCCCCTCCGAGGAGGTCCCGTGGCTGGTCGAACGCGAACTGGCCCTGCGCGGCTCCTGGTACGAGATCTTCCCGCGCTCCGAGGGCGCCCACCGCGGCTGGAACGGCGCCTGGCAGTCCGGCACGCTGCGCACCGCCGCCGCCCGCCTCGACGGCATTCGCGACATGGGCTTCGACGTCGTGTACCTCACGCCGATCCACCCGATCGGCACGACGAACCGCAAGGGCCCGAACAACACCCTCGACGCCGGCCCGGGCGACCCCGGATCGCCGTACGCCATCGGTTCCGAACTCGGCGGCCACGATGCGATCCACCCCGACCTGGGCACCTTCGACGACTTCGACGCGTTCGTCGCCCGCGCCCGTGACCTGGGCATGGAGGTCGCGCTCGACCTGGCCCTGCAGTGCTCCCCCGACCACCCGTGGGTCACGGAGCACCCGGAGTGGTTCACCACGCGCGCCGACGGCACCATCGCCTACGCGGAGAACCCGCCGAAGAAGTACCAGGACATCTACCCGCTCAACTTCGACAACGACCCGGCCGGGATCTATCACGAGGTCCGCCGCGTGGTGCAGGTCTGGATCGACCACGGTGTCACCCTCTTCCGGGTCGACAACCCGCACACCAAGCCCGTCGAGTTCTGGCAGTGGCTCATCGCCGATGTCGCCGCGGACCACCCGGAGATCATCTGGCTGTCCGAGGCGTTCACGAAGCCGGCGATGATGCACACCCTGGCCAAGGTCGGGTTCCAGCAGAGTTACACGTACTTCGCCTGGCGCAACGAGAAGTGGGAGCTCGAGGAGTACTGCCGCGAACTGGTCGACTCCGCGCACTACATGCGGCCCTCGTTCTGGCCGACGACGCACGACATTCTCACCCCGTACATGCAGCACGGTGGCCCGGCGGCGTGGAAGGTGCGCGCCGCCCTCGCCGCCACGCTCGTGCCGACGTACGGGATCTACGCCGGTTACGAACTCATGGAGTCCGTGCCCCGGCCCGGTGTCGAGGAGCAGATCGACAACGAGAAGTACGAGTTCAAGGACCGCCAGTGGTGCCTCTACGCGCCGGGCGGCAAGCGCGAGGGTGAGTCCCTGCACGGGTGGCTCAAGATGCTCAACACGATCCGGTTCGACCACCCGGCACTCGGCTGGCTGCGCAACCTCGTCTTCCACCACGTCGACGACGAGAACGTCATGTGCTACTCGAAGGAGCGCTACGGCGACACCATCCTCGTCGTGGCCAACCTTGACCCGCACACCGACCGGGAGTCGCTGGTACGCCTCGACATGGGCGCCCTCGGTTTCGGCCACGATGAGCGCTTCCTGGCGCACGACCTCGTCACCGACGAGGAATGGGAGTGGGGCGCGGAGAACTTCGTGCGGCTGGGCCCCTCGAGTGAGCCGGTCCACATCATCCACGTGAAGCGCTACTTCTGAGCCGGAGCGCAGCGCGATGCAGGGACTCAACCTCGCCCAGCCCGGGCTGAAGAACGACCCCGAGTGGTTCCGCAAGGCGGTGTTCTACGAGGTGCTCGTGCGCGCCTTCGGGGACACCAACGCCAGCGGGTCGGGTGACTTCGCCGGCGTCATCAAGCGCCTCGACTACCTCGCCTGGCTGGGCGTGGACTGCCTGTGGCTCCCCCCGTTCTACGCGAGCCCGCTCCGCGACGGGGGCTACGACGTCTCCGACTATCGGGCGGTGCTGCCGGAGTTCGGCACGCTGCCGGAGTTCACCGAACTCGTCTCGCAGGCGCACGCGCGCGGGATCCGGGTCATCGCCGATCTCGCGCTCAACCACACCAGCGACCAGCATCCGTGGTTCCAGGAGTCCCGATCGGACCCCGACGGCCCGTTCGGCGACTTCTACGTGTGGGCCGACACCGACGAGAAGTATGCCGACGCGCGCATCATCTTCGTCGACACGGAGGTCTCGAACTGGACCTTCGACCCGATCCGTCGCCAGTTCTTCTGGCACCGGTTCTTCAGCCACCAACCCGACCTCAACTTCGAGAACCCGGCCGTGCAGGACGCGATCCTCGACGTCGTCCGCTTCTGGATGGACCTGGGCATCGACGGGTTCCGCCTCGACGCCGTGCCGTACCTCTTCGAGGAGGAGGGCCACAACGGCGAGAACCACCCGCGCACGCACGCGTACCTGGCCCGCCTGCGCGCGATGGTCGAGGAGGAGTACCCGGGGCGCATCCTGCTGGCCGAGGCCAACCAGATGCCCGCCGAGGTCGTCGACTACTTCGGCACGACGGCCGAGCCGGAATGCCACATGTGCTTCCACTTCCCCGTCATGCCGCGCCTGTTCTACGCCCTGCGGGACGAACGGGCGAGCGCGATCATCGACGTGCTGCACGAGACTCCGGCCATACCGCCGGGCACGCAATGGGGCACGTTCCTGCGCAACCACGACGAGTTGACCCTCGAGATGGTCTCGCCGGAGGAGCGTGTGGCCATGTACGGCTGGTACGCGCCGGATCCGCGGATGCGCGCCAACGTCGGGATCCGGCGCCGTCTGGCCCCGCTGCTGGACAACTCGCGCGCCGAGATCGAACTCATCCACGCGCTGCTCCTGTCATTGCCCGGCTCGCCGTGCCTGTATTACGGCGACGAGATCGGCATGGGCGACAACATCTGGCTCGGCGACCGCGACGCCGTGCGCACCCCGATGCAGTGGACCCCCGATCGCAACGGCGGGTTCTCGTCCTCCGACCCGGGCAAGTTGTACCTGCCGCTGGTGACCTCGCTCGTCTACCACTACAACAACGTCAACGTCGAGGCGCAGATGGCGTCGAGTTCGTCGCTGCTGCACTGGGTTCGGGCGATGCTGGCGATCCGCCGCGAGCACCCGGTGTTCGGCATCGGCACCTTCGAGATCGTCCCGGCCGACAACGACGCGGTGCTCGCGTTCGTGCGCGCGCCCGAGGAGTCACCCGCCGGTGACGAGGCGGCCGACGAGGAATGGCCCAGCCGCGAGTCCGAGACGATCCTGTGCGTCAACAACCTCGCCTCGCGCCCGCAGGCCACGACCATCACGCTGCCCGCGTCGATGGCCGGAGCGCGGTTGCGAGACCTGTTCGGCGGCAGCGGTTTTCCGACAATCGGGCCGGACGGCACCGTATCGCTGACGCTCGGCTCGCGAGACTTCTTCTGGCTCAAGGTGGAGGCGGCCCATGGCACTGCTGTATGACGCGACGTTGACGCCCGGCAAGCTCGACCTCATCGCCGGCTGGATCACCGGCCAGCGCTGGTACGCCGGTTCGAGCCGCGGGCCGCTGCCGGTCGAGCAGTTGCGCCATGTCGGCCGCTGGCGGGTGGACGACCCGGCCGGCGAGGTCGGGTGCGAGGTGCATCTCGTGGCCGACGACTCAGGAGTCGCGGCCGGGGGCGAGCCGGTGATCTACCAGGTGCCGCTGACCTACCGCGGCGCTCCCCTGGCCGGCGGTGAGGCCGCGCTCGTCGGCGAGATGGAGCACTCGGTGCTCGGGCACCGCTGGGTCTACGACGGATGCCACGACCCGGTGTTCGCGGCCGAACTGCTCGGCCTGACGCTGGGTCGGGTGGGCGCGATGTCGTCGACGACCTCCGATGCCCCCGAGCCGGACGTCGTGGGCCACCGTCACCCCGACTGGGGCAGCGAGCTGAGCGTCGGGTCCTCCCGGGTGTTGACCGGCGAGCAGACGAACACCTCGATCGTGCACACGTGCACGGATGCGAGCGGCGCGCCCGTGAGTGTGATCACCAAGGTGTTCCGCGTGCTGGCGGCCGGTCGCAACCCGGACATCGAGCTGCAGGGGGTGCTGTCGGCCGCCGGGTCGACACGGGTGCCCCGCAGCGTCGGGCACGTCACCGGCCGCTGGCGCCCGGAGAACCGTGACGCCCGGCCGGAATCGTCGGCCGCACCGCTCGTCGACGGCGACCTGACGTTCACTTCGGTGTTCCTCGACGGGGCGGTCGACGCGTGGCGAGTGACGTTGGCGCTGCTGCGCGATGGGCTCCCCGGGATCGAGGAGCGGGCGGCGGCGCTGGCCGAGGCGACGGCCGAGGTCCACTCGGTGCTGGCGCAGCGCTGCCTGACGCGGCCGGTCACCGACGCCGACGTCGACGCGGTCATCGCCGGGATGCAGCAGCGGCTGGCCGCGGCCGTGGCGGCCGCCCCCG
>NZ_BCRE01000032.1 GCF_001552435.1 Kribbia dieselivorans NBRC 106261 | reverse complement strand
AGGGCCTGCGCCCGGCGATCCTCGAGGTGTTCGAGCGGGCCCGCGCCGCGCAGTGGCCGCGGTTGCAGCGGATCCACGGCGACCTGCACCTCGGCCAGGCCCTCGACGTGCCGGAGCGCGGTTGGGTCCTCATCGACTTCGAGGGCGAGCCGTTGCGCCCGTTGGCCCAGCGCAGCGAGCTCGACCAGCCGTGGCGCGACGTCGCCGGCATGCTGCGCTCCTACGACTACGCCGGAGCGGTGGCGGATTCCCCCGAGGCGAGCGCTGCGGCCGCCCGGGCCGAGGCGGCGTTCCTCGAGGCCTACCTGAGCGCGATCTCCGCCGACGCCGCGACGACCGACCCCGCCGGGCCCGAGATCACGGCGCCCGCGATCACGACGCTCGACACCACCGCGCTCCTCGACGCCTATGTGCTCGACAAGGCCCTCTACGAGGTCGACTATGAAGCCCGCCATCGGCCGACCTGGCTGCCCCTGCCGGTCAACGCCATCACCCGACTCATCGCCCACCGACGAAGCACGGAGATCTGAATCATGGCTGCACCCTCCACCGAGACGATCCGAGCCCTGACCGCGGTCGCCGAGGTTCGCCACGCGAATCCGCACAGTGTGCTGGGCAACCATGTCGAGGCCGACGGCCTGCACGTGCGCGTGCTGCGTCCCTACGCGGTCAGCGTGCGCATCCGCTTCGAGGACGGCGTCGAACTCGACGCGGTGCACGTCATCAAGGGCGTGTGGGAGGCCGTACGCGAGGGGCAGGGCGCGACCATGGACTACCGCGTGCTCGTGACGTGGGACGACGGGTTCGAGCACGTCCAGGATGACCCGTACCGCTTCGCTCCGACCATCGGCGAACTCGACCTCCACCTCATCGGTGAGGGCCGCCACGAGCAGTTGTGGCAGGTGCTCGGCTCGCACGTGCGCACCTTCGACGGACCGCTCGGCCAGGTTCATGGCACGTCATTCGCGGTGTGGGCCCCCAACGCCAAGGCCGTCGGCGTCATCGGCGACTTCAACGGGTGGAACGACCAGCAGCACCAACTGCGCTCCATGGGCTCGACCGGGGTGTGGGAGATCTTCGTGCCGGGCGTCGGGGTCGGCGACAACTACAAGTACTCGATCCGCACGCCCGGCGGCGGGCGCGTGCAGAAGGCCGACCCCATGGCCCGCCGCACCGAGGTGCCGCCGGCGACGAGTTCGGTGGTGACGCAGTCGTCGTACGCGTGGGGCGACGAGGAGTGGATGACCGCCCGGGCCCGCCGCAACCCGCACACCGGCCCGATGAGCGTGTACGAGGTACACCTCGGCTCGTGGGTCGAGGGCCTGAGCTACCTCGAACTGGCCGACCAGCTCACCGAATACGTCACCCGGATGGGCTTCACGCACGTCGAGTTCATGCCCGTCATGGAGCACCCGTACGCGCCGAGTTGGGGCTACCAGGTCACCGGGTACTACGCTCCGACCTCGCGCTTCGGCACGCCCGACGAGTTCCGTCACCTCGTCGACCGCCTGCACCAGGCCGGGATCGGCGTCATTCTCGACTGGGTGCCGGCGCACTTCCCCAAGGACGAGTGGGCGCTGGCCCGCTTCGACGGCGAGGCGCTGTACGAGCACCCCGACCCGCGCCGCGGTGACCAGCCCGACTGGGGCACGCACGTCTTCGACTTCGGCCGCACCGAGGTGCGCAACTTCCTCGTCGCCAACGCGCTGTACTGGCTCGAGGAGTTCCACGCCGACGGATTGCGCGTCGACGCGGTCGCCTCGATGCTCTACCTCGACTACTCCCGTGAGGACGGTCAGTGGGTCGCCAACCAGTACGGCGGCCGAGAGAACCTCGAGGCCATCGGGCTGCTGCAGGAGTTCAACGCGACGTCGTACAAGCGCTCCCCCGGCATCGTCACCATCGCCGAGGAGTCGACCGCCTGGCCGGGGGTGACCAAGACCACCGACGCCGGCGGCTTGGGCTTCGGGCTTAAGTGGAACATGGGCTGGATGAACGACACCCTGCGCTTCCTGGCGGAGGACCCGATCAACCGGCAGTACCACCACAACATGCTGACGTTCGCGCTGTTGTACGCCTACTCCGAGAACTACATGCTGCCGATCAGCCACGATGAGGTCGTGCACGGCAAGGGGGCGATGCTGGCGAAGATCCCCGGCGAGCACGACGAGAAGCTCGCGACCCTGCGGGCGTACTACGCGTACATGTGGGCCCACCCGGGCAAGCAGTTGCTCTTCATGGGTCAGGAGTTCGCTCAGACGGCGGAGTGGAATGCCGAGCGTTCGCTGGACTGGTGGCTGACCGATCACGCGGCCCACTACCGGATGCGTGATCTCATCGCCCAGCTCAACGTCATCTACCGCGACCACGAGGCGCTGTGGGCACTCGACTCCGACCCGGCCGGCTTCGAGTGGCTCAACGCCGACGACAACCAGGCGAACACGCTCTCGTTCCTGCGCTACGGCGATCCGGATCACGCCGGCGACGAGGTCATGGCCGTGCTCGTCTCGTTCGGCGGGTCGGATCGCGGTCGCGTGCGTTTCGGTCTGCCGCGCGCCGGGCAGTGGCGCGTGCTCCTGGACACCAGCGGCTACGACCGCTACGGCTCCCCCAGCCAGGCCGACGTCGTGCTCACCGCCGAGGAGATCCCGTGGGACCGGCAGCCGTACTCGGCCGAGCTGTACCTGCCGCGCATGACGGCGATCTACCTCGCCCCGGTCAGCCAGACGGAGCACGGTCACGTCGGGGATTCGCACACCGCCTCACGTGGGTCGGGTGCGCTGGGCAGTGACAGCGTCGCCGCCAATCCGGCCGGGATGACCGTGCCCGAGGGTGTCGAGCCGGTGGGCGAGATCCCCTCGGCCGGCGAACGACGCTCCGATCGCTGACCCGACGCCACTGAACCGGCCGACACCGACCAGCCGACATCGAGAAGGAAGGACCATCGCCATGACCGACCCCCGTGCCGGCCAGCCCGCCGCTGCCGAGGACCTCACCGACATCCCCGCGCTCGTCACGGCGTACTACACCCTCACGCCAGACCCGGAGAACGTCGACCAGCAGGTCGCCTTCGGCACCTCCGGGCACCGCGGATCGTCGTTGCGCACGGCGTTCAACGAGGCCCACATCCTGGCCACGACGCAGGCGATCTGCGACTACCGCCGCACGCAGGGTTTCGACGGCCCGCTGTTCATCGGCCGTGACACGCACGCGCTGAGCGAACCGGCGTGGTCGACCGCGCTGGAGGTGCTCGTCGCCAACGACGTCACCGTGCTCGTCGACGACGCTGACGGGTACACCCCGACCCCGGCGGTGAGCCACGCGATCCTCCGGGCGAACCAGGGTCGCACGACCGGCGCCGGGTTGGCCGACGGCATCGTCGTCACGCCCTCGCACAACCCGCCCTACGACGGTGGCTTCAAGTACAACCCGCCGCACGGTGGGCCTGCCGACACCGATGCCACCTCGGTCATCGCGCAGCGGGCCAACGAGCTCATCGCCGGTGGGTTGGGCGACGTCAAGCGGGTGCCGTTCAGTCGGGCGCGGGCAGCGGTGTCGGGTCACGACTTCCTCGGCGACTACGTCGCGGACCTGCCGAACGTCATCGACATCGACGCGATCCGGGCGGCGGGCGTGCGCATCGGCGCGGACCCGCTCGGTGGCGCGTCGGTGGCGTACTGGGGCCGGATCGCCGAGCAGCACCGGCTGGACCTCACGGTCGTCAACCCATTGGTCGACCCGACGTGGCGGTTCATGACGCTGGACTGGGACGGCAAGATCCGGATGGACTGCTCGTCGCCCTACGCGATGGCCTCGCTCATCGAGCAGCGGGAGGCCTACGACATCGCCACCGGCAACGACGCGGACTCCGACCGGCACGGCATCGTCACCCCCGACGCCGGCCTGATGAACCCCAACCACTTCCTCGCCGTGGCGATCGGGCACCTGTTCGGCGGAGCGCGGTCGGGCTGGGGCGCCGGTGCGGCGATCGGCAAGACCCTGGTGTCGAGTTCGATGATCGACCGGGTCGCCGCGCAGGTCGGCCGCACGCTCGTCGAGGTGCCGGTCGGGTTCAAGTGGTTCGTGCCGGGTCTGATCGACGGGTCGTTCGGGTTCGGTGGTGAGGAGAGTGCCGGAGCGTCGTTCCTGCGGCGGGACGGGAGCGTCTGGACGACCGACAAGGACGGGATCATCCTGGCGCTGCTCGCCTCGGAGATCCTCGCGGCCACCGGCAAGACGCCCAGCCAGATCTATGGCGAGCTCGTCGACCAGCATGGCGAACCCGCGTACGCGCGGATCGACGCTCCGGCCACCCGCGAGCAGAAGGCGCGGCTCAAGGCGCTGACGCCCGACGACGTCACCGCCGACAGCCTCGCCGGTGAGCCCATCTCGGCGCGGATGACGGTCGCGCCGGGCAACAACGCGCCGATCGGGGGCCTGAAGGTCACGACCGAGAACGCGTGGTTCGCGGCGCGCCCGTCCGGCACGGAGGACGTGTACAAGATCTACGCCGAGTCGTTCCGCGGGCCGGAGCACCTCGCGCAGGTGCAGGAGGCCGCGAAGGAGGTCGTCGGCGCGGCCCTGCGCTGACGCTGCACTTCCCCTTCACGTTGAGTGATGGTTTCGGGCCGCCTCAGGA
>NZ_BCRE01000031.1 GCF_001552435.1 Kribbia dieselivorans NBRC 106261 | reverse complement strand
CCGCCTCAGGAGTCCTGAGGCGGCCCGAAACCATCACTCGGCGGAGGTCTCAGGTCAGTTTCTGCGTCCTGAGCCGCAGGGCATTGGTGATCACACTGACGCTGGACAGCGCCATGGCCGCGGCGGCGATGATCGGTGAGAGAAGGATTCCGAAAGTCGGGTAAAGCACGCCGGCAGCGACCGGGATTCCCAGCGCGTTGTAGATGAACGCGAAGAACAGGTTCTGCCGGATGTTGGTCATCGTCTTCTGCGACAGTCGGCGAGCCCGAACGATGCCGGTCAAGTCGCCCTTGAGCAGCGTCACCCCGGCCGACTCGATCGCGACGTCGGTGCCCGATCCCATGGCGATGCCGACATCGGCGGCAGCCAGGGCCGGGGCGTCATTCACACCGTCTCCGGCCATGGCGACCACGTGGCCGTCGTTCCGGAGCCTCGTGACCACGTCACTCTTGTGGTCGGGCAGCACCTCGGCCTCCACCTTGTCGATGCCCAGGGAGTTGGCCACGGCCTGTGCCGTGACCCGGTTGTCACCGGTGAGCATGACCACCTCGATCCCTTCGGAGCGCAGTGCCTTCAGGGCCTCCGGGGTGGTCTCCTTGATGGGGTCGGCGATGGCGAAGATGCCGGCCGACTTCCGTTCGATACCGATGTAGATGACGGTGGCGCCCTCCCCGCGGAGCTCGTCGGCGCGCTTCTCGAAGCCGGACACGTCGATGTTGTTGGACTGCAGGAACGCGGCGCTGCCGATCGCGACACGTTGACCTTCGACGGTCCCGACGACGCCACGACCCACGGGTGAGTCGAAGTCGGTTACGTCAGGGATGGCCAGGCCACGCTCGTTCGCAGCCTCGACAATCGCGAGCGCCAGCGGGTGCTCCGAGGCGCGCTCGACGCCGGCGGCGATACGGAGGAGATCGGCCTGCGACAGGTCACCGGCGGAGACAATTCCGGTCACCGTCGGGCGACCCTGCGTCAGGGTGCCGGTCTTGTCGACGACGAGGGTGTCGACCTTCTCCATGCGCTCGAGCGCCTCGGCGTTCTTGATCAGCACTCCAGCCCCGGCACCACGCCCGACGCCGACCATGATCGACATGGGCGTGGCCAAACCGAGGGCGCACGGGCACGCGATGATCAGGACGGCCACGGCCACGACCAGCGCATGGGCGAACTTCGGGTCCGGACCTACCAGCGCCCAGACGATGAACGCGACGACGGCGATGACGATGACGATCGGCACGAAGATGCCGGCCACCCGGTCGGCCAACCGCTGGATCGGCGCACGCGAGCGCTGAGCTTCGGCGACCATGGCGACGATGCGACTGAGCATCGTGTCGCGGCCGACCTTCTCGGCCCGCATGACCAGGGCACCGCTGCCGTTGATCGTGCCGCCGATGACCGCGTCGCCGCTGGTCTTGGTCACCGGCATCGACTCGCCGGTCACCAACGACTCGTCGACCGCCGAGCGACCATCGATGACCGTGCCGTCCACCGGCACGGCCTCACCCGGCCGAACGCGGAGGTGGTCGTCGAGGTGGACGTCCTCGAGCGGGACCTCCTCATCGGTGCCATCGGCTCGAATCCGGCGGGCGGTCTTGGGGGTCAGGTCGAGCAGGGCCTTGAGTGCCCCCGAGGTCTGTTCGCGGGCGCGCAACTCCAACACCTGCCCGAGGAGAACCAGGGTGGTGATGACCGCAGCCGCCTCGAAGTAGACGTCGACGATCCCGGCATCGCTGCGGAAGGACTCGGGGAAGATCCCCGGTGCGACCGTCGCGACCACGCTGTACAACCAGGCGATGCCCGTGCCCATGGCGATGAGCGTAAACATGTTGAGATTGCGGGTCTTCACCGAGGCCCAGCCGCGCACGAAGAAGGGCCACCCGGCCCAGAGAACCACCGGGGTCGCGAGGATGAGTTGGATCCAGACCGACACGCGGGTGGGGATGAGGTCGTGCAACCACGGGCTCATGGCGCGACCCATTTCCAGGATCACGATGGGGATCGTCAGTGCTGTTGCGGCCCAGAAGCGGCGCGTCATGTCGGTCAACTCGGGGCTCGGCCCAGAGTCGGCCGTCACCGCGACCGGCTCGAGCGCCATCCCGCAGATGGGGCAGGCCCCCGGGCCGGACCGGCGAATCTCCGGGTGCATCGGGCACGTCCACTCGGCCGCGTCGGTGTCACGAACGGCCACATCGGTGGCGGCCGCGTGTCCGTGCTGCTCGTGCTGCTCGTGCTGGTCGTGCGCGTGCTCGTGGTGCGCGTGCTCGTGGTGCACGTGCACGTGCACGTGCTCGTGGTCCTGGTGCTCGTGATGCTCGTGCGGGTCACGTGGGGCGGACATCGCTACTCCTTTGCGTGCGGTTGGTCAGGGGTCACTCGACGAGAGTGGTCGTGGTCGCGCCAGAGTCGGAAGTGCTCAGCACCTTGCCGTCCACGAACACGATGACCTCGAGTCGTCCTTTGGACGTGCGGTCGGCCCACAATGCCTCGGCCACCCCGATCCTCTTCGGTGCCACGTCCCACGACTCGCCCCGGTCGCTGCTGACGGCCAAGCGGCCGGTCGTCGTGATCGTGGCGATCGTCCGGTCATCTGCCCACGTCGCCAAGAGCGGGAGCTCGGGGGTGGCCAGAGCAGTCCACGAGGCGCCGTTGTTCGTGCTGGCCAAAAGCCCGTCGGCGGTCGTCGCGACCAAGCGCCCCGTCCGGGGAGACGCCGCCAGGGTTCGGGGAGGCGAGGGGATGCTGCGGTCGACCCAGAGCTTTCCGTCGGTGGTCGTGCGCAGGGCACCGTCGAACGCGGTCACCTGTGTGGGCCCCGCGGTCAGGGCGTGGAAGTCGGACTGGCCACCGCGAGACTCCTGCCGCCAGGTGTGCCCTCCGTCGGCGGAGGACAGCAGTCCGACTGGCTGGGGTAGATCGACACCGAGCCCGGGGTGGCCGGAGGCGTAGTACGTGCCATCAGGCGCCACGGCGAACCCCATCAGGTCGATCACCGGGCCGGCCTGAACCAACCCCCCGTCGACCTGGCGGTACAACCCCTCATGGGTGGCCAGCAGCAGTTCGTCCGTTTCGGGGTCGCGAGCGATCCCGTGGACGTGGGTGATCGCGACCGGCGCCGTCGAGGTCGGAATGGTCCCCTGTTGCCCACTGGCCGAGGACGCCGGTGAGGGCGTGACGTCCACGGCCGGAGTCGTGGAAGGTGCCCGGCACGCAACGAGCGCTCCCAGCGCCAGACCGGCGACCGCCAGGCCCAGGGTTCGCCGCCCGGATCGGGTGCTCATTGGGCGTACTTCAGGGCGATCATCATGCCCGCTTCGGCGTGGTAGATGTTGTGGCAGTGGACCATCCAGTCACCGGCGTTGTCGGCGTCGAGATCGATTGCCGTCGCCTGCATCGGCGCCAACAGGACGGTGTCCTTGCGGAGCCCGGAGGGAAGGGCGAACGTGTGCCCGTGCAGGTGCAGCGGATGGGTCATCATCGTCGCGTTCGTGACGTTGATGCGCAGGCGCTGCCCTTCCTTGACGCTGAGGGGCTCATTCTGGCCGTACACGGCACCGTTCATCCCCCACCGATAGGGCTTCATCGAACCCTCCAGCGAGAGGTCGAGGGTGGTGTCCGGGTTCTTCGCCGGGAGCTTGGCGGACTCCGCGGGCTGGAGCGTGGATCCGATCAGGATCGTCCCGGCGAGCTCGGCCGGCTTCACGTCCGCGCGAGGCCGTGATCCCTTGCCGGTACGGACCAGGGCCATGGCCTGTCCACCGCTGGTCTTGCCGAACGGACGGGCCACAAGCGGGAACACTCCGTCGGCCAACGTGACGATCACGTCGTAGCGCTCCCCCATACCGATGTAGAACGCGCCGACCTCGGTCGGTTTCACGGTGTGGCCATCGGTGTGGGTGATCATCATCCGGTGCCCACCGAGGGCGACCGCGAAGATGGTGTCGGAGGCCGCGTTGATGACACGCAGTCGAACCTTCTGCCCTGGCTTGGCGCTCAAATGGTCCGGATCGGTCGCCGGCTTTCCGTTGATGAGGAAGTACGGGTAGGTCACGTCACCGGCGTCGCCCCACGGTCCGGCCGCTGCCATCCCGCCCATCGAGCCGTGATCCATCCCGCCCATTCCACCCGAGTCGGCCGCGCCGCCGTCGGCGATCAGCTTCTCGAGGACGTCATCGGGGGTGGTGCCGGTGCCGTCGATCCAGTCGTCCAGGACGATGATCCATTCGGCGTCGTAGGCGCCCGGCTCACGCGGGTCGTCGATGATCATCGGGGCATAGAGACCGCGGTCCAACTGGACCCCGACGTGGGGGTGGAAGAAGTACGTCCCCGGATCCGGCGCGGTGAACTCATAGACGAACTTCTCGCCGGACGCGACCGGGTCCTGGGTCAGACCAGGGACGCCGTCGGCCGCGTTGCGCAGCCTGAGTCCATGCCAGTGGATCGTGGTGTCCGCGGGCAGCCGGTTGTTCAGGGTCAGGCGGAGGAAGTCACCGGCATTCGCGCGCACCAACGGGCCCGGAACGGAGCCGTTGTACGCCCACGTGGTGACCTCCCTGCCGGCCAGGTCCAGGGTGGTCGGCGCGGCGGTCAAGGTCTTCTTGACCCCCCGTTGACCCGGTGAGGGCGTGATCGGGGTCGGTCTGCCGAAGGAGCGCGCCGGTGCGGTGCCACCGTCAGCAGGTGCCCCGCAGCCGCTGAGGGCCGCGGCCGAGGCCACGCCGAGCGAACCGAGGAGGATGTTCCGCCGGGAGATCAGGGGTGAAGTCATGATGCCTTTCAAGGTGTCGGTGGACAGTGGTCAGTGACCGTCGACGATCAGGCGACGGCGCAGTTCGTACTCCTCAGTGCTCATCTCGCCCCGGGCCAGTCCTTCCTTGAGCAAGGTGAGGGCGTCGGGCCTCGCCGTTGCCGGCTTGCCTCCGGCGGTCGGCAGCAGAGCCCGAATCACCAGGACGACGCCGATCCAGAATGCGAGCGTGCCGCCACCCATGACGAGCCACATCCACCAGCCCATTTCGTACCCGTTTCCCCACATCATCAGAGGTCTCCCGTCCATGCAGGCCGCCCGAAGCAGCGACACAACCCACGGTGCCTCCCGGACCTCAAGCCCAGGTCGCCATCAGGTTGAGGTTTGACGAAGATCGCCGGTCTCAGCCGCCAGCATCTCTGGACGCATCGGCCCGCAGTGGACACTGTCAGGGTGCGCACCACTCCACCGCAGACACCCACGAAGGTGCTCGTCATCGAAGACGAGACGGTTCTTGCCGGGATGATGGCTGCCTACCTCGATCGAGCAGGCCACGACACCAGCCTCGCCCACAACGGCCCCGACGGGATCGCGGCGGTGCGCGAGCAGGCCCCCGATGTGGTGATCCTTGACCTGGGCCTGCCGGGCCTCGACGGAATCGAGGTGTGTCGTCAGATACGTACCTTCTCCGATTGCTACGTCATCGTGGTCACGGCCCGCAAGGACGAGATTGACACTCTCATCGGGCTGTCCGTGGGCGCCGACGATTACGTCACCAAGCCCTTCAGCGTGCGTGAACTCGTCGCGCGCGTTCAGGCCGTTCTACGCCGTCCACGCACCGGGGCGCTCGATGGAAGCCCCGCACACGACGAGCCGGCGAAGGTCTTCGGCGAGCTTCGCGTCGACGCCACCGCTGCGCAGATCCACCTGTCCGGGGTCGAAGTGGCCCTCACACCGACGGAACGGGACCTCCTGCTGACCCTGGCGCAGCGGCCCGGCACCGCGTTCACCCGCAGGCAGTTGATCGAGAGCGTCTGGGGTGTGGACTGGGTCGGCGATGAGCACCTCGTCGATGTCCACATCGCGCATCTCCGCCGCAAGCTCGGAGACGATCCCGACACCGGGCGATACATCTCCACGGTCCGCGGCATCGGTTATCGGATGGGTCACGGGTGATGATTGCCGCAAAGCATCGGTCATCACGCGGGCTCGCCGCCCGGCTCCTCGTCGGGCAGACCATCGTCCTGGTCGCCGGTGCCCTCACCGTCGGCATCGTCGCCGCGATCGTCGGGCCACCGCTTTTCCATCAACATCTCATCGAAGCCGGGCACGTCCAGGACTCACCCGAACTGGCCCACATCGAGATCGCCTACCGCGATGCGTCGCTGATCTCCGTGGGTGTCGGCGTGGTGATCTCCCTGATGGCGGCCGGTGCGGTCACGTGGGTGCTCACCAGACGACTGCGCGGACCACTGGACCAAGTGACCTCGGCCGCCCGAGAACTGGCCCGCGGCCACTACGCCACTCGGGTACCCGACGTCGCGTCGGGCACCGAACTGGAGACCTTGGCGGCCGCCTTCAACACCATGGCGGCACGACTGGAAGGCATCGAAGACACCCGGCGGCGGATGTTGTCCGACCTGGCTCATGAACTCCGCACGCCGATCGCCGCGCTGGCCGCGTATCACGAGGGGCTGCATGACGGCGTGGTCGAACTCGGCTCCGAATCCCGGATCGCGTTGGCCGGGCAGACCGATCGCCTCGCGCGGCTGGCCGACGACATCGATGACGTCTCCACGGCGGAGGAAGGTCGTCTGGAGCTCCAGCTCCAACGACACCTGGTGCCCGACCTGCTGTCGGCCGCCCATGACGAACAGCAGGAGCGCTACGCCGCGAAGGCCGTCGATCTCATCGTCGACCCGGCGGCGGCCGCGCTGCCGGTGTGGGTCGACCGCAACCGTATCGGTCAGGTCCTGACGAATGTGCTGACGAACGCCCTGCGCCATACCGCTCGCGGCGGCACGGTCACCCTCAGTGCGCAGGGCGACGGGGAGAACGTCGCGATCACCGTGTCCGACGACGGCGAGGGGATGACGTCGGCGCAACTCGCCCACATCTTCGAGAGGTTCTACCGAGGCGATTCCGCTCGATCACGAGACCGCAGCGGCACCGGAATCGGACTGACGATCAGCAAGGCCATCGTCGACGCCCACGGCGGCTTCATCACGGCGACCAGCCCTGGACTCGGGCTGGGGACCGTGGTCCGGATCGAGCTGCCAGCGCACCGGTGACTCCCACCCGC
>NZ_BCRE01000030.1 GCF_001552435.1 Kribbia dieselivorans NBRC 106261 | reverse complement strand
CCGCCTCAGGAGTCCTGAGGCGGCCCGAAACCATCACTGAACGCGGGGGGCGGGTCAGACGGCGGGGCGCAGGGTGCCGTACGTGACGTCGCTCGTCCAGATCTTCCGCTTGCTGACGTAGCGACCCGAGCTGGGAGCGTCGACGATCTGGCCGTTCCCGACGTAGATGCCCATGTGGTACGCGCTGCTGCCGAAGAAGACGAGGTCGCCGGGGCGCAGCCACTTGCGGGAGATCTTGCGCACGGCCGCGCGTTGCTGTGCCGCAGTGCGGGGCAACTTGACACCCTTGTTGGCGAAGACACGCTGCGTGAAGCCGGAGCAGTCGGCGCCACGGGTCAGGGAGGTGCCGCCGTAACGGTACGGGGTCTTGGCGACGCGTGACTTGGCCAGCGTCGTGGCCGCAGCGACCCGGGTCTTGCTGGCCGTAACCTTGCGCGTGGCCGCCTGCGCCTGCTGCGGGGCCATCGGCCCTTGGTCGACCGCCACCGAGGCGACGGTGCCGCCGGCGGCCAGAGCCGCCGCGCCGAGCAGGGAGACGGGCTTGATGAAGGGGAACAACACGGAGGGACCTCACGCCGGGGACAGGACTGGCCCCGACCCGGTCTAGGGGTTTCCGGTGATCCGCCCAAGGGGTGGACCTCGCCGGGAGCCACATCAATAGTCACGGCGAGGTAACAAATCTCCAAACCTGAGAGGAACGCAGGATGGCCAGATGACACCGAAAATCACGTGCCTTTCACACGGACTCAGCCCACATCCAGAATCGCGACATCCGCATCAGGGCAGGCTCATATCGCAATGATCACCGTTTGATCACGAACAGATCACAACGTGACGCAGATCACACAAAATCCTCGCGATTCGAGGTGAAAACGGGCGCTTTACCGCCGCGTATTACCTCGAATCGCGAGGGGCGGGTCAGAACAGCGCGCTCATGAGCATCGTGCGACCCTTCTTGACCCGCTCGTCATGGTTGCCGACGACGGCGAACAACTCGATCAGGTGGGCCTTGATGCGCTCCCGCTCATCCCCCGACGTGACCCGCACGAGGTCGATCAGCCGGGTGAACGCATCGGCGACGTGCCCGCCGAGGAGATCGAGGTCGGCCACGTCCAATTGCGCCTGGATGTCCGAGGGATCCTCCGCCGCGGCGTGCCGCACGGCCACGGAATCAATGCCGGAGGTCCGCTCGAGCAGACCAACCTGGGCCAACCCGATCTCGGCGTCATGGTCCTTTGGGTTGAGGGCCAGCGCTTGCTCGTACGCCGCCCGCGCCGCCGGCAGATCACCACGCTCGATGGCGTCGAACGCCTCCTGGTGCAACGGCGGCAGCGGCGGCATCTCGTCGTCGGCGGCCGCCACGCTCACGCGCCCGGTCACCCCGTGCTGCACCGCCAACTTGAGCAGCTCATCGACGTAGGCACGCGCCTGCTCCTTGGGCAACACCCCCTGGAACAGCGGCACGGGCTGGCCCTGCAGCAGCCCGAGCGCGACCGGCACACCGGTGCCCTGCAGCGCCTGGGCCACGCCGGGGTTGTGGTCGAGGTCGATGGCGATGACCTGGATCCGCCCCTCGAGGTCCCCGGCGATCTCGGCGAGCACCTGCACGAGCGGGGCCGTCTGCGGCACGCTGCTCGCCCACAGCGCCAGCACCGCCGGCACGCTGACCGAGCGGTTGACGAGTTGGTTGAACGTCGCGTCCGTACCCTCGACGACAAGCCCGCTGTTCACGGCCTCCTGCGCACCGGAGCGCGGTGCACCCGGCTGGGGGGTGTCTCTCGCCGCAGCGCCGGGCTGGGTACCGGTCGTCGGTACCGCGACGCCGGACAAGTCGAAGGCGCCCGCAGCGCCCGGGACGGACTGATCGCTCATGCGGTCATCCTGTCAGGTCGCGGCCCGCTCGTGCGCGTCGGCTCCGCGCTCCAACCTGATCCGCCGGATCCGCGCGGTCTGCGCTCCGGCGTGATCAGCGCGCCCAGGCCGAGCTGATCTGCTCACGCGCCCCGATCAGGGAGGCCTTCCCCTCCGCGGGGATGATGAACGCGACGGTCTCCAGCGTCGAGACCTCGATCCGCTCCTTGACCGCCGGCTTGTTGACCAACGTACGCAGATCGGGCGGAAGGATGAGCTTGCGGCCCTTGTCGGTCATCTGGACGACATCGCGTCGCCGCAACCCGGACATCGACACCGCGCCGCCGTCCTTGAGACGGAATGCCATCGATCCTCCGACGAGCCCCTTGTGGCCCTGGGTGAGGTTCGCCAGCGACCCCATCGACTTCTGCTGCTTGCTCGCATTGGAGCGGAGCGCGGTGGTGTAGGCGTCATCGAGCGAGACCATCTCCGCCTTGGCCGGGTTGGGGAACGCCACCGCCTGGGACCACCGGTGCGCCACCAGTCGCGGCGACGCGACGAGCCCTTGCGGCCCGGCCACGAGCTTCGCACCATCCTCCAGCGGACCCAAGGCAGGCAATGACGCACCGGGCTCCATGTCCGTGACCGCGAAGATCTTGAACGGGTCGCCCGGCTCCCGCGAGACGAGCATCATCAGTTTCTGCCGGTTGCCGACCCGTTGCGTGGCCAGCATCGCCCGGGGCCACTTCGTGCCCTGGGAGATCGCCAGCAACTCGGCGCCCTTGGACGAGGCCACCATGGGCTCGACCTTGCCGCCCTCGGCCTTGAAGTTGGCCACGCGGTCGCTCTCGTAGAGGGCCGGGCCGGTGAACGCGCCTTGACGCGACGTCGATCCGGCCTTCGTGTTGGCCTGTGAGGCCGCAGCCGCCCGGTCGAGGGTCTCGGTCATGGTCTGCGCACCGCGCTCCGGCGTGATCGCCGAACCGGTTCGCTCGGCCGGAGCGTCGTGCACGCCGGCCAGGCTCTCGCCGATCGGGCCGGCCGAGCCGCAGGCGGTCAGGGTCGTGGCCACGAGGGCCAGGGCCGCGGCGGCGCCGCGCAGTCGTCGAGTCGTGGGGCGCATGTCAGCCCTCCGTCGGGTTGGTGGTGGGTCGGCGTCGGGACCACACGCCCCAGATCGCCAACAGGATTCCGCCGAGCAGCAGCACGACCCCGAGGATCGTCAGCCAGATCGCGCTCGTGCCCCAGCCGGAGTTCGTCATCGTCACCTCGAGGCTCTCCAGCTTGCCGGAGCGCGGTGTGGTCACCAACACGCGTTGCGGCGCGTCGGCCTGGTCGATCGTCAGGCTCGCCGAGCCCTTCCCGGTGGCCTGTTGGTCCCAGATCGGCGCGCGCGACGGTTCGGCGGTCTGACCCTTGCCCTGCGGTGCGGTCAGCAACTCCCAGCCGGGCACGGTGACGGCGGTGACGCGCAGGGTCTGCGCCTGACCGATGAGGTGCTCGACCGCCGAGGGCGCGGCGGCGCCGATGAACACGTCGGCGTTGCCACCGGCTC